>JAEZHX010000076.1 GCA_023436765.1 Bacillota bacterium | reverse complement strand
AAGAATATCCTTCATTTCATCAAATTTTGAATTGATAAACAGCTCCTTTAAGTACAGGTCTAAGCTACCCAATTCCTCATTCATTCTCTTTCCCTCCATTCGAGAACAAGCCAAAGACCTGTTCTGTCCATATTCTTTATCATTGTTCATTCGAACGTGAACTAAGATTATTATTCGTACTATTTTCGTTTCTAATCATAGGGCCGTGCTTAACATTGTAGCATGTGTCCGGTAAAACATTCAAGAACCCGGAAGAAATTTTAGCAAAATTAGACTATGTATGGGTTCAAGCCGGTATTGTTTGTCATTTCATAAAAATAGCTCCATCTCCGGTATCTGGCATGATCTTCATCATTTCCATGTACCGGGACAGAGCCATATATACTTCTCTGATTGATGATATGTATAGAGATATTATATCATTTCAAATCATATTAGTTGCTTTTCTTCTTAGATACTACATCAAAGATTACTGCTCCCAGAAGAACGCCGCCTTTTACTACCTTCTGCCAGTTGGCATCCACACCCATAATACTCATACCAAGGTTGATGACACCCATTAATAAAGCACCGATAATAACTCCGGATACCTTACCAATACCGCCATAAGCAGAAGCACCACCGATGAAGCAAGAGCCAATTGCATCAAGCTCATAGTTCTGACCGTAGGAAGGCTGTGCTGAAGTCAATCGGGCAATGGTCATCATACCTGCCAAAGCGGATAAGAAGCCCATATTGGTATATGCTAGGAAATATATTCTGTTCGTGTTAATACCGGAAAGCTTGGTGGCTTTTTCATTACCGCCAACTGCATAAAAATGACGTCCGACTATTGTTTTTGAGGTGATATAGCCATAGACCAGGACAACAATCACTACAATAACAAGTGCAGTGGGAATTCCTCTGTATCTTGACAATTGATAGGTAAAGGCTAAGATAACAGCTGAAATAACAACGGACTTAGCGAGCATCTTCACCATGGGTTCCATTTCATAGCCTTTTTTTGCTTTCTTCATTCTGCTTTGGATCTGAAGTACCAGATACAGTACACAGGCAATCACACCCGCCAGCATGGCTGTTAAATTGAAGCCTTCAACATGAAAGAAGTCAGGAATATAGCAGTCCGCTCCGCCGCCAAACAGTTTGATAAAGGTTGCATTTGTTAAGGAAACAGTTAATCCATCCAATACTACATTTGAGAGTCCTCTGAAGATTAACATACCCGCTAAAGTAGTGATAAACGGAGGAATACGCACATATGCAATCCAGAAGCCCTGCCAGGCTCCTATTGCAATACCAAGAATTAACATAAAGATAACAGAAATTACCCAATTCACATCCTTATTTTCCATCAAGGTTGCTCCCGTAGCACCAACAAAGCAAACAATGGAACCTACGGATAGATCGATATTACCGCCTGTCAGAATACAAAGCAGCATACCTGTTGCTAAGATGAATACATAAGCATTCTGGGAGATTAAGTTACTGACGTTCTGCGGGAGCATAATTTTCCCACCGGTTTTCCAGACAAAGAATGCAGTAATTACAATTAATGCAATCACCATTGTATTTGCTTTAATAAATGATAGTACTTTTGCCTTGTTCATTGTTTACGCTCCTTTATTGCTTGATTTCAAAATATGCGCCATAATATTTTCCTGAGTTGCTCCTGATCCTTCTACTTCACCGACAATTTTGCCGCTTTCCATAATATAAATACGGTCACACATACCGATTACTTCTGCAAGCTCTGACGATATTACGATGACCGATCTGCCTTCCGCAACCAAACGGTTAATAATACAGTAAATCTCATATTTTGCACCTACGTCAATACCTCTGGTAGGTTCATCTAAAATAAGAATATCCGGGTCTGCATACATCCATTTTGCTAATAATACCTTCTGCTGATTACCTCCGCTTAAGTTTCCTACATTCTGTTCTACGGTCGGACATTTAATATTCAGCTTTTCCTTTTGATCCACTGCTACTTTGTACTCTTTATCTTCATCAATAACTCCTCTGCTGCTAACATCGGATAAGTTAGCCAGGGTTGTATTATGCTTGATGGAATTAGACAGGATGAGACCGTTTCCTTTGCGATCCTCAGTCACATAGGCCAGTTTATGCTGAATAGCGGAGCTTACATCTTTCAGATGAACTTCTTTGCCATTGATCTTAATTCTACCTGAGATGTTCGTACCATAGCTTTTACCGAAGACACTCATAGCGAGCTCAGTCCGGCCGGCACCCATCAGTCCGGCAATACCAACTACTTCACCCTTCCTAACATTCATGTTTACATGATCCACTACTTTATGGTCATCATAAATCGGATGATATACATTCCAATCCTCAATTTCCAGAGCTACATCACCGATATTTTTCTGCTCTCTTTTCGGGAACCGGTCGGATATACTTCTTCCAACCATCCCTTTAATAATCCTGTCCTCCGTGATGGTATCTACATTTTTATAAAGCGTTTCTATGGTAGAGCCATCGCGGATGATTGTAATGCTATCAGCTATATAGGATATCTCATTCAGCTTGTGGGATATGAGAATAGAAGTCATACCCTCTTTTTTAAATTGTAACAGTAAATCCAGGAGTGCCTTCGAATCCTTCTCATTCAAGGAAGCAGTCGGCTCATCCAGGATCAGCAGCTTCGCATTCTTTGCCAGAGCCTTCGCTATCTCAACCAGCTGCTGCTTACCAACACCAATATCTTTAATCAGGGTTCTTGATGATTCCTGAAGTCCTACGATCCGGAGATACTTATCCGCTTTATCATAGGTTTCATTCCAGTCTATCGCAAATGCTTTTCCTCTTTCATTTCCGAGGAACATATTTTCACCGATTGTCATATAGGGAACTAACGCTAATTCCTGATGTATGATAACAATACCCTTTTCTTCACTGTCCTTAATATTTGTAAAATGGCATGTCTTGCCATCATAGAGCACCTCTCCCTCATAGGAACCATAAGGATAGATGCCGCTTAAAACATTCATTAGTGTGGATTTACCAGCACCGTTCTCACCTACGAGCGTGTGGATTTCGCCCTCTTCAACTTTTAAGTTAACGTTATCAAGTGCCTTAACGCCAGGGAAAGTTTTGGTGATATTTTTCATTTCGAGTAATACTTTCGCCAATTGTATCCCCTCCAAAATTCTAAACAGAATAAATTACAACGAAAAAATGCAGGCTTTCATTGTTATACCTATCATACCTGCAAATACCGGCTGACCTATTACATGATTACTATATTCATATGACTGATCATAATCAAGTATGCTCTGGCGTAATTGCGCATGCGCATCCGCCAGAGATATCATCAGTGGGGGCATCCCCCTGATGATAATACAGGCAGGATAACATCCTGCCTGTAAATTATGCTATAACAATTACTTTAGGATTACTTTAACTGATCTTCTGTGTAATAACCGGATGTAATTAACAGATCCTTGTAGTTATTAACATCTGCAAATACAGGCTCGCAAAGGAAGGAAGGTACAATACCCTTACCATTATCATAGTCCGTAGTATTATTTACTTCAGCCTTTTGACCCTTCATGATTGCATCTACCATCTTAACAACCTGAGTTGCTAAGGTACGAGTATCCTTGAAGATTGACATGGACTGCTTGCCAGCGATCATGTTCTTAACGTTAGCAATGTCACAATCCTGACCGGTCAGGACGGGCCACTTGCCGGTATAGGATGCTGTTAAAGCATTTGCAACACCAAGTGCTGTTGAGTCGTTAGAAGCCATAACTGCATCAAGCTGTGTGCCATCTGCATAGAAGGAAGAAATGATGTTTTCCATTCTGCTCTGAGCGTTCTCTGTTTTCCAACCAGCGGTTGCAACAGTAGCAAAATCAGTCTGACCGGACTTAATAACTAATTTACCTGCTTCAATGTAAGGATTCAGAACATCCATAGCACCATTGAAGAAGTACTTAGCATTGTTATCACCAGGGTCACCGGTAATCAGCTCGATGTTGAAAGGACCAGCAGCATTCTTAAGATCTAATGCTGTTTCGATGTACTGACCCTGCTTCGTACCAACCATGTAGTTATCAAAGGTTGCATAGTAGGAAACAGCATCTGTGTTCATGATCAAACGATCATAAGCGATAACAGGAATATTCTTTGCCTTAGCCTGAGCTAAAACGGTTCCAAGGGAATCACCGTCGATGGAAGCGATAACTAATACGCTTACATTGCTAGCGATCATGTTCTCGATCTGAGAAACCTGAGTCGGGATATCATCATCTGCATACTGCAGATCTACCTTATATCCAGCATCCTCTAATTGCTTCTTCATATTAGCGCCATCCTGGTTCCAACGCTGTAAAGTCTTGGTCGGCATACAAACGCCTACTGTCTTGTCTCCGCCCTTACCGCCGGTTGCTGCATCATCTTTCTTGCCACATGCTACTAACATGGATGCAACCATTGCGACACAAAGAAGAATACCTATTAACTTTTTCTTCATACAATAAATCCTCCCTTAAATTTGATATAACAATCACTACAGCTACAATATACCACAGATCAAATAGGACTTCCTTGCAATATACCGTACATTTTTATAACAATAATTTGGAGTAGGATTATGGTTGAAGTAGGAATAACAAAATAATGCTATCTATTCGGCAATTTTTTACTATTAAGTGATTACTCCTCCATCTCCGAAGGTACATTCAGATAGACCTCCTCCTTACTCTGGAAGCCACCGTCAATAATGATCTCATCTATATTCTCTTTCGTAACCGCAATTGGTTCAAGCTTCACATAGGGCACATTCTTGGCTCCATCAAATATCGTAGCCTTTACGTCTATCTCCTCACCCTTCGCCAGCTTTACGGCATATTCTGCCGCTGCCTTAGCCAGCTTATCCACCGGCTTATATACAGTCATGGTCTGAGTTCCCTCCACGATTCTCTGGCAGGCAGCCAGCTCAGCATCCTGGCCGGTTACGATGACATCTCCTGCCATCCGGTTCTCAGATAGGGCGCGGACTGCTTCTGTAGCCAGATTATCATTGCCGCAGAAGACTCCGTCTATCTCATTCGTAACCTTCAGAGCTTCGTTCACGGCATCATAGCCCACCTCCGCAAGCCAGTTCACCGCGTAGACTGAGTAGATCACATTCAGTTTACAGTCCTCCATGACATCCTGAAAGCCCTGCTCCACCAGCTGGACATTATTGTCCGTGGTAGGTCCGAAGATAGCGATGATATTGCCGTTATCCTCGATATGATCTGCCAGGGTCTGTGCCATCAGTCTTCCCACCTGCTCATTATCGAAGGAGATATATAGGTCCGCATCGGAATTCCGCAGCAGTCTGTCATAGGCTACAACAATGATTCCTGCATCCTTTGCCTTCTTCAGTACCTCACTGCAGGCTTCCGAATCAACAGCGATCACGACAATTGCATCCATCTTCTTACCAATAAAGTATTCGATCTGTGAAATCTGTTTCTGCACATCCCCATTTGCATTCTGAACATTGACCTCAGCACCAAGCTCCTCTGCTGTAAAGACGAAGACATCCCTGTCTCTTTGCCAACGTTCTATGACAAAGGAATCAAAGGACAATCCAATCTGGATCTTCCTTTCGGTAACATCGGCTTCATCCGTCTGTTCCTTCTTGTCACTGCAACCTGCCAGTCCCATTATAAGGGTGAGGCAGATTACCAGAACCATTCCCTTTTTCTTCATGCTAACACCCGTGCCTTTCAAAATAATTAGAGATCTAAACAAGCTTTTCCCGATATTCTGTCGGAGTAACACCTACCTGCTTTTTAAATATCCTGCTGAAATAATTCGGGTCACTGTAACCGGTGTCAACACAGATGTTTTTAATACTCAACTCCCTGTTCTGCAAAAGCCTCTTTGCCTGGTCAATCCTGATATTGGTCAAGTATTCAATAAAGTTTTCACCCGTCTCCTCCTTGAACAGCTTACTGAAATAATAGGAACTGATATCCACTGTTCTGGATACGTCCTCCAGAGAGATATCCTTATTATAATTTTCTTCGATATAGGCTTTCGCCTTTTTAATAATGCCGCTGGCCTGCTCCTCCTTCTTCGTAATGATGTTCCGGCAGGCCTCCGTTACTTTATCGAGAAACCATTTTCTTAACTGTTCGTAATTATTCGTCTGCATCACGGTTTGGAGATAGTCCTTACGGTACCGGAAGAAGTAGGTCATACCGCCGCTTAAAAAGGCCTTCTGCTCCGCAAATAGGATAAATTCCAGTACCTTAAGCTTGATATCCATCTCACAGTCAGGATAGTGCTCCACCATCCAGTCAAAGAATTGGTTTGCCTCGGTCTTCGTCCCCTCCAGATCTCCCTTTTCTATCCGGTCGAATAAAGCACTTTCCGTATCAATCGGATAGTCACTCTCGTATTCGCAGCCAATCGCAAGGTCCTTGACATGTGCTACCCTTCCCTTACTGCTTCTGACTGCATTTAACGCTTCCTTGTAGGAGTCTGCCAGCTTATGCAGGGGTACCACAGAACCAATACCAATCTTAAACTGGACGTCAATTCGTTTCATCAAATCTCTGATCAGCTGCCTCGCTTTCTCAATCAAGAGAGTACGATCATCGTATTCCAGCTGAGATTTGTCACAGGGCAGGAAGGTTACAATCTTATTGACCATAATCGGGCCTACGATACAGTGCAATTCCTCCTTCAGGCTATCACGAACCATAGGATAGAAGGCTTGCGCCTTTACACTGATTCCCACCGGATTCGTAAGTGTTCCCTCCACCAGGGAATCTCCGAATTCCAATACCATCATCATACCATATTCTTCCTTGATTCCTAACAGGTTACAGAAGTTATTCTTTTCCCTAGTGTAGTCATCTCCTGAGAGTATTGCATAGATAAAATCACTTTCGATAATCGGAATGACTATCTCCAGCTTCTCACGGATTAATAGGTCATTGCTCCGCTTTTTTCGTTCTTCCTCTATGATATCCATGGCCTTCTGCAGCACATTTGTAATGACGGTCTGATTGACCGGCTTCGTCAGATATTCGAGCACTCCAAGATTAATTGCTTCCTTCGCATAATTAAACTTATCAAAAGCAGTCATAATGATAAAGATTGTGGAGGTATTCGTTTTTCTGATCTCCTTCATGGCTTCAATCCCGTTAATTCCCGGCATTTGAATATCCATGATCGCAATATCCGGTTTGAATTTCTCAGCCAGTTCTATGACACTTCTCCCCGTTGTGGCAGATTCTACCGTACAGCTGCCACCAAAATTCTTCTCAATAATAAATTTCAGGGAATCAATTACGATACCTTCGTCGTCTGCCAGCATTATTTTATACATGGTAGTTTACTCCTATCTTCCTTTAAATGGTGATGCAGGGGTTGACCTGCAATCATTATCAGCAGCAGAAATCATAGTTATGCGAATGGAACAACCGGAACAATATCACTGTCAGCCGGGTGCTCTTCTATAGCTTTCGCTTCTCTCTCTGATAATCGTCCGGAGAGAACCAGCTTGGGAATCCGAATGGTAACCTTGGTCCCCTGGAATCTCCCGGCACTATAGATCTCGAATACATCCTCCTTGTCATAATACAGCCGTAGGCGATTTATCACATTACCAAGTCCTATACCGTTCGAGTCCTTTGTGATTTGGGCCTCTCCGGCCTCCGCCTGTCCATGAATGACCTTCATGACTCTATCTATCGTTCTTTGGTCCATACCGGCTCCGTTATCCGATATAATGATATTGATGATATCCTCCTCCTGTGTGACAGTGAGACGGATTTCTCCTTCATAATCAATGTCCCTTATGCCATAATTGACTGCATTCTCGACTACCGGCTGCAATATCATACTGGGAACCCGTACATCCAGGACCTCATCATCGATCTCCTTATTAAAATGGATGCCGCCGGAAAAACGGACGTTCAGAATATAGAGATAGCTGTCCACCAGCTTAATCTCATCCCGTATCGTAGAATCCTGATCAAAGCTTTTCATATTAAAACGGAAGAAATCTGCCATGTTCTCAATGAATAGTGTGGTCTTATCAGCACCCTCCATCATGGCAAGCTGCGCTCCCGCATTCAGGGTATTAAACAGGAAATGAGGATTGATCTGAGCCTGCAGATATTTCAGCTGGGCATCCTTCAGATGGTTGGTCATCATCAGTTCCCTTTCCTTCATCCTGCTTTCCAGCTCCATACTTTCCTTTGTCTTGATGATATATTGATGAATGCTGACCGTCATGGTATTGAAGGCCTTCGTCACGATTTCCACCTCGTCAGAGGAATCTACATGAACCAGATCCACTTCAAAATTTCCGGCTGCGACTTCATTGGCTGCTTCCGTCAGCTTCATCAGCGGACCGGTAATGCTCCGCGTTACAATTACGATCAGGACCACATTGAACACCATAATGACCAGAAGTACGGAGGTAGAGACAACCTCGAGATAGCTTAAGGACATTCTCAGGAGTTCATAATTGCTGGAGTTATATTTAAACTGCTCGTTATTCAGACTGCTGATATAGGTACTGATATAATCGAACATATTGGTGGCTTCTTCGTTCTTGACCTTATATTTTTCAATATTGCGGCCTCTCTTGGCATCAACTGCCTGGTCAAGCAGGTCGAGATAGGTTTCTGACATATTCTTGATATTTTTCTGCATGATCAGCATATCATTACCGGCGATATCACCCTTCAATTCGTCAATCAGGCTGCGGTAATCCTGCTCGCTGCGGTAATAATTCTCCAGGGCATCCGTGCTTTTCGTATTCAGATACTCATATACATAACCGTGTAGCATAGTCAGGGAATCCAAAAGCTCATTTAAGCCCACATTACTTACATAGACCTTATCAATTGTATTAATGGATTTATTAATATTATAATACATGAACATATTGACAAAGAATACGACACTTGTAGTAAAGGCAAAAACTATGACAAGCCGTAAGCGGATCGATCCCTTTCTGATATTTTTTCTCATAAGCACCTCTCAAGTTTCAATGCGATGTTCGCTGAAAAGCTACTGCTGCTGCTTTTCTTCATCCTGAATCTTACTTTCTATATAATCCTTAACATTCCCGCTGTTAATAACGCTGATATCAACTGAGAAATAGTCACTCACCAGTCCGGAAAGCCGGAATTCCGATAAAGCCTCCACACAATAAGCCCCCATCTGTTTGGCATCAATCGTCATCGTGGAATGGATGTTTTTCATCTCGATAGCTCTTAAGATCAGGTCAGAATCATAAAATCCGATGATTGTGATATCGTTCAGCTTATTATAGTCCACCAGGGTCTGGTAAGCCGTTACTGTGTCGATCTCAGGCAGGCAGACCAGCACCTCCGGAGGATTCTCGGACATGATAATATCACGGATATCCTCTTCCGAGCTGAAGGTACTCTGCGTATTCACAGTAGCCGTTTCCAGTTCGGCCCCGGTACCCGCAACGATCTCAGAGATATTGGAGTAAATCGTGCTTTGATTGGCATCCTTACTATCTGAATTAAGTAAAACCGTAACCTTCTTTCTGCCTTCCTTCACGACCTCCAGCACCTGCTTACCATAGGTCAACCCTTGATTATAGCTGTTAATTCCAACAAAGCTGGTACGTTTGCTCTCCGGAGCATCCTTAAGAACTGTGATTACCGGTATCCCTGCTGCTTCCGCCTTATTAATCAGACTCGTTACTTCCTCCGTCCCGTTAGGTTCAATGATAATCCCGTCAACCTTCGAGGCAATCGCAATTTTCATAAGGTCATCGAGTTGATAGGATGCCTGAAGATTGTTTCCTATCTTCTCTACATAAATATCCTGTTCCACTCCTTGATCAAATGCGCCCTGATAAATATCCTCCCAGAAGGGAGCATCCGACTCTTCTGAAATAATTGCATAATGATATTGGTATTTATGATAATTTACCGTATCAGCCGATGCTATGCCGGCGATACGGTTCTTATAGAAAGACATTCCTATCAGGATAATCACACATCCCACAGCCAGACTGCTGATCAATGCGGTACTGATTACCCTGTTTTTGCTGATACCTTTTAAGAATTTCTTCATCCTGTTCTCCTCATGATAACCTTAAGTAGATGAGCTTTGCCTGCTGTAAACTGTATCCCGGCTAAAATCCGGACCGAACCTTACAGCAAGTATACCATAACTATGTAATTTTTTCCATCATGTTTCATTGGGATTTATGTTAAGGAGTAACATCTTTCCCCTAAGCGAATATGATATTACTATATAATAAGCAGATCCATCCGGCGAATGTATTCGTTTCTACTCGGTAGAAGTCTATACATTTGTCGGCTTCATCAGCGTAATGAAACAGAGAATTACGATGCCAGGATCTGCAGTGTTAAGGAAAGGAAGTACTCCAGTGGCAATTAAGATTTTTATAGATCAGGGCCATAATCCTGTCGGCTCTCCCAATGCCGGAGCTGTAGCGAACGGTTTAAATGAAAGCGACATCAATTATCAGGTAGGTATATACCTTGCAGATCTGCTGGAAGCCGATCCAAGGTTTGAAGTCCGCTTATCTAGACCCACCGCGACTACTGTATTGGGAACCTCGAATGCCACCAGCCTAAGAGAACGAGTAAGGCTGGCGAATGAATGGCCGGCTGATTACTTCATCAGTATCCACTGTAATTCGAATCCAAATCCCGCCATCAACGGAACTGAAATCTATCTCTATCAGTTCGGTACGCAGGCCAATTGGTTGGCGCAGCAAATTATGGAAGGAATTACCACGACAGTAGGGACGAGGAATAATGGGATCAGACAGAATCAGTCACTTTATGTACTCCGAAGAACCACTATGCCTTCCCTTCTGATTGAATTAGGGTATCTGACGAATACTTCTGATGCCCAGAAATTAGAAAATAATGAATATCAATTTGCTTATGGGATCTTTCTTGGAATCATGAGATACTTTGGTTTTATATAAGGACGCAGACTGCCAAACCTCATGATCAGATCGCTGCAGCTTGCGTACTTAGTTTCCATTCCTCATCGGGGCGCCGCTTATTATGAGCGGCGTCCTAAACAATTGTGGTTAATCCTAGCGTTTATTGCAGATTTTTTGTGCTATTTTTTTTAATTTTATAGCTAATTCCCCTTTACTTCTTTGAATTTTCATGTTATAGTATTTAATGTATTTTGAATGTCATGTATGAACTCACATATTTTTGTAAGTCATTATAACATTAATGATTTACAAAAATATGTGATTTTTTATGAACAAAAATGCAAAATTTTATTAGGAGGTATCTTTCATGAACAAAGGTACAGTTAAATGGTTTAACGCACAAAAGGGTTTCGGTTTCATTACCAATGATAACGGTGGCGAGGATGTATTCGTACACTTCTCCGGTATCGCATCAAATGGCTTCAAGTCTTTAGAAGAAGGCCAGAAGGTTACATTTGATCTTGAGCGCGGTCAGCGCGGCATGCAGGCTGTTAATGTAACATTAGCATAAGCTGAAGCATAAAATACACCCGGCTATCATCGGAAGATATCTTTGGATGGTACCGGGTGTTTTTTATGCTCTCAATCCCATGGAGTAATAACAAACTGTTATCTGGAAACATCAGCCGAACTATGTTATAATGAGCTTAAACATCAAATTTATTCTGAAGCCCACACTCTCGGGTTTCGGCAGTATGGAGGAATTATATGAGAAAATACGTTAAGAATGCATAGCAGGGGCTATTGCATGATATAGTTTATCGAATGAATACTTGTCACTTTAGCCTTTGCTCATCCAAAGTATAATAATCAGGAGGAGCAAAATGAGCTATGTAAAGGCAGATTGTCTCCTACCCCGTGAGCTATTGGAGCAGCTTCAGGAATATGCGGACGGAATGTATCTGTACATTCCTAAGAAGCTCGATCATCGTAAGGAATGGGGTACGAGCACAAATTATAAGAATGAAATCAGGAAACGGGATGCAGATATTTTCGAAAAATTTCGGATGGGTCATCGAACCGCTGAGCTTGCAGAGGAATATTACCTGTCCGTGAAGAGTATCCAGCGCATCCTGTTGAAGGAGAAGAAAAATCATAAAACAAAAGCACATAAACAAGAGTGAACTGCAAGTAGCTTCACTCATATCATTCATGATACGCCGGAAGCTCCGGGTCAGTCACACACTTAAAAAGTGGACCGATCCGGAGCTTCCGGCATTCATGTTCCACACTCCTCAGGATGATGGGATTTGCCTTAAACTTATTTCTTAAATAAGTCTGAGCCCTCATCCGCCATATATCTGTGTTATAGTAATACTATATCACAGGAGGTATGAATTATGACTACACCCGTTAACCGGTAATTAAGCTGCTAACTTTATACTGCTAAATTTGCTCTGCCTGACCGTTCCTTATAGCGGCTTCAGTCAGGGCTGTTTTCTGCAGGCCTTAATTAACCGATCGGAGTGTAATGATATGAAAAAATACCTTTGGGAGATCGTTGTGCAAAACTCTCCTGTTGTTCTAAAAAACTGCCCAAAATGTGGCTGTCACTCTGCTTTTGAGTGCAGCGATAATTTCAGGGTCAATGCCAATCAAAACTATATTGATGTATGGTTAATCTATATGTGCCAAAAATGCAGCTCCACTTGGAATATGGAAATCCTATCCCGCAGGGACAGGAAGACGATAGACAAGGAGCTGTATGCAAAATTTCTTCATAATGATTCAGAGCTTGCGAGACTCTATGCCTTTGATGCCGGTATTCATACTCGAAATAAGGCTCTCATGGATTACGGAAGCCTTATTTATGAAATACACGGAAATGACATCAGCCTCCCTGAGTTAAAGGAGGCTGTGGAGATTGAAATGATATGTATGTATGCCATAGATCTGCGACTCGATAAGCTACTTGGCAGAAAGCTTCAATTATCTAGGGAACAGATCAAGCGACTTGAAGCTCAGAACCGGATCTGCGTGGATAATAGTCAGGGTTCAATTAAGAATAAGGTGAGAAACGGCCTGAGGCTCAGTATTCTTCCCTAATTCCAAATTCTGCAGATTCTACCCATTCTTCAGGGCGTGTTAACAGGATAACCAGATCCTCGAACAGATGGAGATGCTCCGTTTCCTGCTTAATCAGGAAGGTAAACAGCTCCTTATCCTTGGAATCCTTAGCTTGTTCCAACATGCCCTGATAGAGTTCTATGCTCTTCTGCTCCTGGTCAGCTGCATACTGATAGGCATCCAGCTGCTTTAAGGCTCTAGGCACATCCGGCTTAAAATCAGCTAAATTATGAAAAAATGAATTCCGTTCCTTAATTATGTTATCCTCTTTCAAGGTAACCTCTTCTTCCCTTTGCCTACGCAGCAACAGATCCGCATGCTGCTGTTCAGCATCGGCAAGGATCGTAAAAATTGTTTTCAATTCATTACTTTGACACAAATCGGCTTGCTTCAGATAGTATGCACGGCCTTCCAACTCCATATTGATAGCAAAATCCAAACTATTCATAACGATGACCTCCTTTATTTTATTGTATATTTTCTAGCTATTGCAAAATCCAAATTCATATATTGAAATTTGCAATACTCCATTGCTTACTAAAAATAATTCACTCTTATTTATGGTATGGTTGATTATGAATAATTCGGTATGAGCGGTATATCTGTTCCAGGAAGATCATCCTCATCAGCTGATGTGGAAAGGTCAGTTTAGAAAAACTAAGCTTTTCGTCAGCCCTTCCAAGAACCTCCGGCGAGAGTCCAAGGGAGCCGCCGATGATGAAGGTGATGTGACTTGTTCCGGACACCCCCAGAAAATTAATCTTCTCAGCCAGCTCCTCGGAGGTAAGCTGCTTTCCTTCGATGGCAAGAGCGATACAATAGGAGTCCGCCTTGACAGATCTCAGGATACGTTCCCCTTCCTTCTTCTTGATCAGCTCCTCCAGGGCTTCTCCTGCATTATCCGGTGTCTTCTCATCGGGAAGTTCAATGATTTCCAAAGTACAATATCTGCTGAGGCGCTTCACGTACTCCTCCACTCCCATCACCAGATACTTCTCCTTCAATTTACCCACGCAGATTAATGAAATTCTCATCTTAGTACGTCCTCATATTTATGCTGCTTCGTATACGTCTCCTCGCGCAAACCACTCGTTAGTTCTATTATCGTTCCTATCAGAACCTAAGATGATTTTACAATTAATCACACCATAATTCAAGTAAAAAGAACGTTTCGTACCAAATTGTTTCGGGTGTCAAAAGCACTTTTTAGATTATCTATCGTCAATTTGTACAATTCAAGTTATGTAATTGTGATACAGAACATAGTTCATAAGCAACACGCTTCCGCTTGGATGAAGTACGTAGTGGTTCATAAGGTCCTATAATACAGGACCTAAGAACCAACGACTTCATACAGTTGCTCATCAAACTATGTTCTGCATCACTTATATCAAGTAAGAGATTGTACAAATTGACGTAGCAAAAGTTAATGATGGGTTTTTGACGCCCCGATCAATGTGGGATAAAAAAAGTAGCAGTACAGGGATCGGACTGTGACGTCCATTCCTTGTACTGCTACTTTATTAGAATTGTTTCAAATTATTCCTTAACTCCACCGATTGTTAATCCGGTTACAAAGTATCTCTGCAGGAACGGGTATAAGCATACAATCGGGAACGCGGTTACGATTGTAGCTGCAGCACGAACCGATTCAGGGGTAACCATATTGGCGGCATGTTTCGCCGTCGCCGGATCACCGGACTGCTGGGAAACCGCTGACAGCAATTTCATCAGCTCATATTGCAAAGTAGTCAGCTCCGGTCTGCCGGAATTATACAGCATAACGTCAAACCAGGAATTCCACTGACCTACTGCGATAAATAATGCAATGGTAGCCAGAACAGGCTTACACAGAGGTAATATAATCCGCAAGAAGATTCTCAAATGTCCTGCGCCATCAACCTGTGCTGATTCAACCAAGCTGTCAGGGAGACCGTTCATATAGGTTCTGATTACGATCATATTGAAGGCGGAGACCATTCCGGGAAGAATATATACCCAGAAATTATTCGTCAGACCCATGCTCTTAAATAATAACATGGTAGGAATCATACCACCGCTAACATACATAGAAATAACGTAGAACAGTGATACCTGTTTGTTAAACAGGAATTCTTTTCTGGTTAATACATAAGCAATCAACGACGTGGTTAACATATGGATTACAGTCGCCA
>JAEZHX010000013.1 GCA_023436765.1 Bacillota bacterium | reverse complement strand
GGCTAATAAGCGATATAATCGCTTCGAATAGCAATCCTGTTATCTTTACTGTTTTTGTGGTGTACCGATATTTCTATCGATACGGTTCGTGATGTATCATGACTGATACATCTCATGAAAATCTATTATTGTATCCGTTAGGATACAATTTGAAGCCCATGTGTAAGCTTCAATTTTTTAGAATTTTCAGGGTTGTTTTACTGTTCAATTATCAAGGTTCAATTTGCTGCAATCCATATTACTTAAGGTCTGCAGACATTTTGTTCTTTGCTTTCAACGTCAGTTCTTGGCGCGTCAGCAAAAATGATTATAGCATCTGCCAGATGTTATGTCAACAGCTTTTTATAACTTTTTCTCATCCAATTTATGGCTTGTACTTATAAATGGCGAAACATAGAAAATAGCTGTCCCAGCTTAGTATTACCCTGCAGACAGCTATCTTATGCATTCTATTATAATCTTACAATAAACAGGATCTTCCTGCCCTGATATAGGAACAGGCTTCTTCCGGAAGGAGGTACCCCTATTCCTTATAGAAAGTCCTTTCTTATTTTTGCAACAGGTGGACTGCAAAGCCTCCCAGCTCTTCCTTCAGGTAAATGGCGGACAGCTTATTCCCCTTATCATACTTCTTACTTGCTTCGTTAAAGTTAAAGCCCTGTGCTTCCAAGTGATAGATTGCACGGTCAATATAATTCGTCTGAACGGCAATATGACCCTTTTGACCCAGATAAGGGGATTTCATTACTTCTATTCCGGTTCCTGCAAATATGGAGCTGCTGCCAACATTCTTCACGAAGCCGAATAACCTTCCAAACGCAGAAGCTACAGTGTCAGCTTCCTGTTCATCGGATGCATTTATCCCGATATGACGCAGTTCAAATCCAAGCATTTGGGTTACTGCTTCCTTCGTAAGTGCGGTAATCTTATCGAAATCTCCGGCCTTCACCAGCTCCTCACTTACCATCCAGCTACCGCCGCAGGCTATGATTTTCGGGAAATCCAGATAGGAGGTGAGATTCTTGGCATTGATACCACCGGTCGGCAGGAACTTCATATTCCCATAGGGTGCTGAAATTGCCTTGATCATGGCCAACCCACCTGCAGCCTCCGCCGGAAAGAATTTTACCACCTCAAGGCCAAGCTCTATGGCTGCTTCAATATCACTGGGATTCGAGCATCCCGGTGTAATCGGAATCCCCTTCTCCACACAATAACGTACTACCTTCGGATTAAGACCAGGGCTCACGATGAAGGTAGCACCTGCCGCAACGGCAAGATCCACCTGCTCTGTCGTCAGTACGGTACCTGCACCGATCAGCATATCCGGATATGCTTTTCTCATCAGCCGAATTGATTCCGCCGCCGCTTCGGTACGAAAGGTAACCTCCGCACAGGGAAGTCCTCCGTCACATAAAGCTTTTGCCAAAGAAACTGCATCCTTGGCATCCTCCAGCTTAATCACAGGAACAATGCCCATTTTTTGTATTTTATTCAAAATCTCATGCATCTTAACTTACTCCTTTATACTAGCGCAATATAATACATATCATGTTGTAAGCTGATCCGGTAGGACTAATCCCGATCCTAGCGTTTCAACGTACGTTACTATCAAAATATTAAAGGATTTTCACAGCATTTGTTATGAACTTAAGAAGCAGGTTATTGTCATAGACAAAGCTTAATATCTTGCTTTCATCTATCATAGCAAATGCATCCTGCCCGAACTTAGCCCCACCGAATACAGTGATCAGAATAAATACCAGCCACACAATGACCAGACCATGTACGAGACCCGCAGCCAACCCGGCCAGTTTATTAATCGAATTCAGGATCGGCAGCTTGCTGACGATATCAAGTGCAAAGCAGAGCGCCCACAATACAATCAAAGCCAGAATAAAGGTTAGTATGAAAGCTACCGCATTGATAATTATGCCGGATACATAGTCGGTTATGTACTCCTTCAGGTTCTCTACACCCTTATCCCTGTTCTCCATCATGGATTGTTTGACGGAACCGGGTAACGGTAACCCCTTCATAAAATCCTCCTCATCAGAGATATCGGTCTCCTTCTCCTTCAGGTCAAGCATCTTCTCTACCTGGTCCGTAATCATATTATGAAATTTGTCGTTACTCTTAAGCATTGTAGTAACATTCGGACTGATCCAAACTGTTAACAGAAGGGCAATCACCATGGAAACTAAGGAAAATATCGTCTTAATGAATCCCACTCTCAGTCCGATCAGTGCATTGCCGATCAGAATTGCTAATACAGCAATCAATATCCAATTCATATGTATCCTCCCATATTTTATTCTGCTCAACAACAAGTATAAAACATTTGCTACGGAACATGTATTAACAGTTATACCGGTTAAACCGGTCTGTTCCTGATATTTCACATCTTCTCAGTCATAATCGGCGGCTGGGCAAGTCACTCCAAAAGTTTAATCTCCGAAACCTCTTCGGCACTGATGAACAGATACCTATCCAGATGGTTAATCGGATAAAAGGCCGAAATATTGGTCGTAAAGGTATAGCGGAATTTCTCCTTACCATCTGTTCTTATCACCTGGCAGCTTACATTGTCGTATAGAATGATTTCCTCTCCTGACAGGAAGATATGATTGTACTTCAGATCAAGCTTCTTCTCCAGAAGCTTCTTACCCCTCAAGTCATACAGCAGCAGTTCAGAAGCTCCATTCTCTCCCTCAATCACTAATCCAACATTTTTTGAACTATGGAGAATACTTTTAATCTTACCCTCCACCTTCGTATCCAGAATAGGCTGCGGCAGCTCCGGTACAGAATAGAGAATAAAGCCGTTGTCCTTAAATGCGCAGGCCGTATCATTGTTCAGGAACTTGATGCTGGGTATAATATTTTGTTCCTCCTCATAGGAAAATCCGCCAGCAAACCTGTCTTTCAAATTCTGCCCTACTTCACCATAATTCCAGAACCCAACTTCGTTCACTATCTTTCCCTGATTCACTTTCATCAGGATCATAGCCAGCTTCTTTCCATCCTCTGACAGGTCGATATCCATCGGATAGCCATACTTAC
>JAEZHX010000197.1 GCA_023436765.1 Bacillota bacterium | reverse complement strand
GATCAAACGTTCAATTGAAATCGCTGAATCTGAAAAATCAATATTACCCATATCCTTATTCAACATCTTTACAAGAGTAGCCTCTGAATCCTCCTGAGGAATCCTCTCGGCGGTTCCATTCTTAATCTGTTCCAGAGCTTCTACCAATAAATTTGCTCCAAGGTCAGCCAGCTTATCATGGAGGCTGCCTCCGGTTTCTTCCTTTGTAATTGGAAGCTTTCCCTTTAAAATCATATCTCCGGTATCCAGCTTCACATCCATATACATGATTGTAACACCGGTTTCTTCCTCTCCATTCATGATTGCATATTGGATCGGAGCGGCTCCCCGATATTTGGGGAGCAGGGAAGCATGCACATTGATACAGCCATAGGGTGGAATATCCAATAGCTCCTTCGGCAATAGCTGTCCGAAGGCCGCAACTACAATTGCCTCCGGTGCCAAGTCCCTGATCAGCTGGACGAATTCCGGATTTCTGACCTTAACAGGCTGGTATACCGTCAGTCCGTACTCCAGGGCAAGCTCCTTCACGGGCGGAAAGCTCATTTCCTTTCCTCTGCCCTTTTCCTTGTCCGGCTGAGTGACCACTGCGATTACCTCATGTCCGGCCTCAATTATTTTTTTTAGGATACTGGCCGCGAAATCCGGTGTACCCATAAATAGAATTTTCATTGCCCTTCGTCCTTTCGTAATTAAATCCCATTGAGATATATAAGATTTATTGCAGCACATAATCACATACCCTGAACTTCGCAAACACCTATTGATCTGTTCCATGATTATTGTATGCTTCTTGATTAAATTATATAGAAAAGCCTTATCAAAATCCACATCTTTAGAAAACCTTAATAAAGGTTTAATCTTTCAATCCTACATTTACTCAGGATCGTCATAAACATTCCTTAAATTACCCATTGTCTTATCTACATACAGTTCACCATTCAGATGGTCGATTTCATGACAGAGTGCCCGAGCCAATAATTCTGTGCCCTCTATGATAAATTCCTTCATATGAATATCATAAGCCTTTACCTTCACATAGTTCGGGCGCATTACTGTACCGATCTTGCCCGGAACACTTAAACAGCCCTCGTCTCCGATCTGTTGTCCGTCCGTCTCCAGAATGACCGGATTGATCAGGATGATGGGCTCATTCCCTTCTTCCGATACATCAATGACTACCACTCTTTTCAAAATACCAACCTGAGGTGCCGCAAGTCCCACACCGTTCGCATCATATAAGGTATCCAGCATATCATCGATTAAGGTCAAGAGCTTCTTATCAACCTCCGTGACTTCTTTACTGATCTTTGTTAAAACACTGTCTCCGATTTCCCTGATATTTCTGATTGCCATTCAATTCATCCTTCCTTACATTCTAATATTCTTACTATCTATGTTATCCTGTTCCATATAAGGTCTTTCTTCCTGCCGTTTATCAGAATTACGTTCTAGTAGCAGATGATACGCTGCGGCTAATAGCCGCTCATCGGATTAAAATCAAATTGGAGGCTACAGCCTGTAAACCGCTCTGAAAAATGATAAAATCCCTCCAAATAATTTTTTATATCAACCAGCCGGTCATAATCTCCATGTTTTAAATAGATGACCTGCCGATAAATATCATTCATTTTAGAAATTCCTGCAGGTGCAGGTCCGATGACCTGTACATCCTGTTCCGGTTTAAGATATTCCTTCAAGGCTTCTCCTGTGAGTGCTGCCGCTTTTGCTGCTTTTTCCTCTTCCTTGGAGGTAATCAGCACCAACAAAATATGGGCTGCCGGGGGATATTGCATCACCTTACGATACAGCATCTCCTTATCGTAGAAGGCTTCATAGTCCCCTTCTGCCGCAGTTGTAATACTATAATGCTCAGGATGATAAGTCTGAATTACCACTTCTCCTGTCAGGACATCTCTTCCGGCTCTCCCGGCCGCCTGGCATAACAGCTCGAAGGTTCGCTCACTGGACCGGAAATCCCCCACATACAGTGATAAATCAGCTGCGATGATGCCCACTAAGGTGACTCTTGGGAAATCATGCCCCTTCACGATCATCTGAGTACCAACAAGAATATCTGCTTTATGCTCCGCAAAGGAGGCTAAAATCTTCTCATGCCCATCCTTATTCTTAGTCGTATCAGTATCCATCCTAAGAACTCTTGCCTGGGGGAATTCCTTCCGCACCAATTCTTCTACCTTCTGCGTACCGGTCCCGAAGGCGGCGATATACTTTGATCCGCATTCCGGGCATTGATTAGGCGAAGTCTCCTCATGACCGCAATAGTGGCATATGATCCTACCATTGTTATGTGAGGTCAGTGAAATATCACAATGGGAACATTTCATGACATGACCGCAGCTTCTGCAGGATACGAAGCCCGCATACCCCCTGCGGTTAATGAACAGCATAATCTGTTCCTTTTTATTCAGTCTATCTACGATTAACTCCTTCAGTTTATTACTGAAGATGGATTTATTCTTGTTTTTTAGTTCCTCTCTAAGATCAACAATCCATACCTTGGGAGGAGCTGCCTCCTTCGCACGCTTCTTTAGGGTGTATAGCTTGTATTCACCTCTCATGGCATTTGCATAGGATTCCAGCATAGGGGTTGCAGAGCCCAATATAACCGAAGCACCGGTCAGCTCTGCTCGCTTTATGGCCACCGGGGTGGCATGGTACTTTGGTGTTGTTTCACTCTTATAACTATTCTCATGTTCCTCATCAATAATGATCAGCCCCAGGTTTTTAAACGGTGTGAATAATGCCGATCTTGGCCCGATGATGATATCAACGAGGCCTTCCTTTGCCCGGTTGCTTTGATCGTAACGTTCTCCCTGAGACATTCTGGAATTAATGACGGAGATTCTGTTGCCAAAACGACTGTAAAAACGCTTCACTGTCTGATAGGTCAGGGCTATCTCCGGTATCAGCAGTATAACCTGTTTCCCCTTCGCAATGACAGAGGTAATGATATCCATATAGACTTCTGTCTTACCGCTCCCCGTAATTCCATGGATTAAATAGGTTGACCGGATACCCTGATCGTAGTCCCTGTTAAAATCATCAACGATATACTGTTGTTCCTCATTTAGTATAACCGGATCATAAAAAAGCTCCTGTTGTTTGATTGGATTACGAAAGATTTGCTCAGTTACCGTCCTGGTAATTCCCTGTTTTTCTAGTCCTGTAATTGTACTTCTAGGAATATTTAGTTTATTTAAGACTTCCTCATAATCAAGATGATTATTCTTTAGCAAAGCCTCCAATAGTCTGACACGGGCGGCATTATTTTTCTTCCTCTGGTATTCATAATAGAGTTGATTTGCTGATTCCGGATCCACATTCAGCGTGATGGTCCTCTGTTCCTTGATCTTCACTGCCTTCTTTACCGGTATTACGGTCTTTAGGGCATCGTTCATTGTCCCGCCGAAGGTCTCCTTCATCCAGTAAGCCAGATAAATCAGGTGGCTCTCTATGACAGGAGCATCCCCCGCTACTTTGGTAATCGGCTTAATCTGGGCTTCCGGCAGCTTGGGCTCCCT
>JAEZHX010000151.1 GCA_023436765.1 Bacillota bacterium | reverse complement strand
GATTATCTGCCTATACGGTGAAGTTAGAAGCATCTGCACTTGCTAAGTTATATGACTGCACGACAGGTGATTTCGTTAAAACGGCATTCAGACATAGGTCGGATATCAAGAGAAGCAGAAAAGCTGCAAAACGGGATGATAATTTCTCTGAAACAAAGAACCAAGAATTTGTAGACTTCTGTAAAGCAACAGGGCTTCGTAAGGAAGAGTTGAAATGTCTTCGTGGAACACAGTTGATTTACAAGAATGGAATTTATTACATAGGGGTTTCTCGTGGAGCCAAGGGTGGAAGATACCGAGAATCTCCCATTATTTCAAATGTGGATGCAATAGTAGAACGCATGAGGAAAGCAGGAATTGGAAAGGTGTGGTCAAAAGTTCCCGATATGGATGTTCACTCATTTCGAAGTGAATACTGTTCCGTAATTTATAACACCTTAGCAAGACCAATCGATAAGATCCCAAAGAATGAACGATATCATTGTAGAAGCGACCTGAAAGGCATCTGCTACGATAAGCGCGCTATGCTGATTGCCAGCAGTTGTCTTGGACATAATCGCATCAGTATAATCGCAGAACATTATTTGCGCTAACTCATATGCCCGCAGGATCTGCGGGCATATTTATGAAAAAACACCTCAAATTTAAAAACACCTGTCATATTGTTTTTATAAAACAAGAAGCAGAATGTTTTAAAACTTAATACAGGAGGTCACATAATTATGCCTGATGCATTACATATCTTGCAGGAAGCATATGATTGTGGTATCTTGGATGCAACAGAAGTCGCAATAAAAATAAACATGACCAAAGAAACATTTGTAAAAGAGCGCCATCCTTATTCCATTAGTACAAGGAAGGACGGACGCATCATAACCACCGTAAGGAAAGAGGAAGAAGAAAGACAACAGATATCCGGGACAACCTACGAAGAACTGATTAGTAAGCTTTATGATTTTTATGCTGACCGTAAAAGGGATTATACTATCAGCGATTTGTATGAGGTCTGGATAGAAAAGAGAGGGAAGCAGGCTATCGATGGTAACATCGACATAAAGACTGTAAAAAGAGACGATGAGCACTGGCTGAAGTATTACTCCGGTAACAAGCTTATCACCTTTCCCGTAAAAAAGATAACGACCAAGATGTTAAACGGATTTCTGGATGACGCCATCGCCACATTCAAGCTTTCAAGAAAAGAAATGAACAACATGAAAACTATTCTTAACGCCGTATTCAAGCTGGCAAAGGATATGGACATATTGACAGTCAATCCTTTGCTAAATGCATACACAGAAGCGAAATTCCGCTCTGTTCAGAAGATAAAATGATGGTTCCAAGCTTTATCTTGAAAATGAGATGGAAATCCTCGAAGATTTTCTCTATCAGCAAGTAACTATTGAGGCCTATGCCATCTTGATGGACTTTCAAATCGGGACCTGTGTTGGAGAACTTGTAGTCCTGACGAAGGAAGAAATGCTTGATAATGAAGTCTATATTCATAAAATGGAGATTGTGGATGAGGAAAAAGTAGACGGAAAATATAACCGTATTGGCTATAAGATAGTGGAGTATGTGAAACATGTATCTCATCTGGCTATCGTACTATTCCGTTGACTGACAAGGCCCTGAAGATTTTAGAATATGTTAAGAAGCTTTCTGAAGGGCATGAGTATCTGTTCACGCAAAGTAATGGTGCAAGATTGACGAGCCGGAGCTTTATTTACTGGCTTTGGAAATATTGCAGAGACTCGGGGATATCGTTCAAGAGTAGTCACTGCATCCGCAGGACCTTTGCAAGCAGGCTGTTTGCAGCGGGTATACCATTAGCTGAAATAAGCGTGTATATTGGGCATGAGGACATCGAGACAACCAAAGGTTACATCTACAACTATCAAGAGGTAGAGCAGAACCGGTCCTATATGAACAGGGCATTATAAACAGAAACTGAGTCAAAAAACCTTGCACACATCTTGCACACATGATTTCGGGGCAATAAAAAATCTCAAATCCTTGATTTATAATGATTTGAGACCATTTTTTACTAAGCGCGAGACGGTTTCTCACCACGCGCCTCCTCGCAGCGTCTGTTTTGCTTCGCATATGGCTTGGAAAACAGCCATTATGCTCCGCAAAAAGCCGCAGGAAGAAAAAGAATGTCGGCATGTGAGCCTCCATTCTCTTTCTCCCGAAGTCGATGTCTGTATGAGATCGAATCTGATCTAGTGCGCGAGACGGTTTCTCACCACGCGCCTCCTCGCAGCGTCTTTTTACTTCGCATATGGCTTGAAAAACAGCCATTATGCTCCGCAAAAAGCCGCAGGAAGAAAGAGAACGTCGGCGTGTGAGCCTCCATTCTCTTTCTTCCGAATGCTCAGTTTGTGAGAGTTCGAAACCTACCTAGACAACGTCAAAAAAGAAGTGGGTATCAGTTTCACTGATACCCACTTCTTTTTTGACAGCGCGAGACGGGATTCGAACCCGCGACCCTCGCCTTGGCAAGGCGATACTCCACCACTGAGCCACTCGCGCATATTATGTTTTTGTGCTTTCGGTTGTCGTAGGCACATGACATAATATAATATAGTTTTGGTTATTTGTCAATAGCTTTACATAAGATTTTTTAGTTTTCTTTATTATTTATATTATTGATGAAATTTAACTAATTAGGATGGTGGTTACGTACTCGTTGTTCTTAAGAGTCTTATTCTTGACGGCATCTGATTTACTCAGGGTAACGTCGATCCAGAGCTCCTCGGCTGTAAGCAGGAGATTGGCAAGCATGATGCCCATATCCACCATTTTGAATTTATCCAGGGCTCGTGCAATCAGATTATTCTTCTTGGCGAAGATGTGGATGCGGTTCTTATAGACCACGAAGCGCCAGGGCTGGATGTTATAGCTGGATGGGGCAAGCCTTGCTGCACTGATCAGCTTCTTGATGTCCGGTGTTACTTCTTCCTTATATACCACGGTATCCTTCTCCGGCAGGCGCTTGGCATTGGCACTGTCACGGAAGAGAGGTTGATTGGTCTTACCGAAGGCAAGAGCAGTAACATATTCATATTTCATCGTAGACTTCAGACCGCGTCCTGGGCTGGCATAGCCCACGAAGCAGGCACCGAGGCCCTTCGATTCAATGTATAGATTTAACTGTTGAATCAGATAGCCGGCATTCAGTAGGTAATCCTCCTTCTCCTCGGAGGAGATGCAGATATAATAGGGGGCTGTGACGGCAAAGGGTCCGCTAAAGCCCTGATTTTTCTCAATATTACTCACCAGCTTGAATTCTACGGAAATTCCCGGTGTCAACATGGGGAGTTTATTAGCAAATGCCAGAATGTCTGCAATCGTTTCCCATTCTACTTTCTCCATAAGAAAGCTGCGGATAGATCTTCTGGTGAATATAACATCAAACATATTCATTTCTATAACCTTCTTCCTTACTGGTTCGACGCTTGTTTTTGCTGTGCCCTTTTCTTGTAATAAAGTGGAGAGATACTGTAGTATTTCTTGAATAGCTTGCTGAAATGGTATACATCATCATAGCCCACCTGGTTGGCGATGCTCTTGATGCTGCCTCCGCTGTCGTTAAGCAGGATGTCCTTCGCCTTCTCGAGTCTGATTTTGATCAGGTAATTAATGGGGGATTCCCCCGTCTCTTCCTTAAATATCTTGGAGATGTACACCGGGCTTAGAAACATATTATGCGCAATTTGTTCCAAAGATATCTTCTGATCGTAATTTTCATTTAAGTAATTTATGATTCTGTTTACAGCATAGCTCTTGTTATAGGATTCGAAATTACAGCCCCTCTGGGGGATACCGTCATCATCATTGATCTCGCGCATGAGGAGCAGAAGCATCTGCATCAGATGGGTCTTAAGCATGAAATACCGACCTACATGGTTGCTTTCCTTCTCTGCGATCATGGAATAGCAGTGCATCGACAGCTCCTGCTTCAATTCCGCAGTGGTATGCATGATACAGCAGCCATCCTTTAACTCAATGAAATTCGGAGCCATATTCCTAAAATGAAAATCCGAGAAGCCTGAGATGAACTCAATCGTCGGCTCCTTCAGGTTGGTAACGATATGGGTGTGCTTTACACCGGGATTACAGATCACCAGGTCGCCGGCTTCTACTTCATATTCCTTGCCGTCCACGAGATATGCGCCCTTACCGGACAGGATATATGCAAGCTCGGGGAAATCATGGTCATGATAGACCCCGTCATTTGTCATTTTTACTTTTGAAACATAGAAGACTGTGGGGTTAAAATCGTTATAGGTTAAGTCGTAATCAAAGGCCATACCGATCACCTCTTATTTATTGTAGCTTAACAATACTTTTCTTTAGTAGAACATAATAAGAATATTATAACATTCATAAAATTTTTAGCAAATACATTTTTGAAAAAAATAACATCTATTTTTTTACTATAATTAATTGACATCTTGGTGCAAATTAACAAATTATAGTAATATTGGTTCGACTTCACTTATACTGTTCAGATGGTAAAATCTAATATAATAAATTACATTCTTTTAGTAATAATACACATTTTGCATTGTTTACAAAAAGACTATAATAATTATTGTTTTAGCCTACATTATATTCTAATTTTCGTGCTGTGAGGAGGCATTTCAATGACTGCAATGCAATGGTTCTATTCCTTCCTGAAGAAATATCGTTTCAAGCTGAACTATGCCATGATACTGGTTACGGTTACCTGTGCGATCGCAATCGTTAATCCGCAGATCTCAGGTATCGTCGTGGATGACGTAATCAAGGGGGGAAACCATAAGATATTACCGATGCTGGTGATTGTCATGATTGCCACAACACTGATCCGGGCGGTACTGAAATACTGGTTCCTGATCATCTTCGAGACCTCCTCCCAGGGAATGCTTTATTCGATGAGGGACTTTGTGTACCGGAGGCTTTTACAGCAGGATTTTAACTTCTATAACAGGAACCGGACCGGAGACCTGATGAGCCGGCAGACCGGTGATATGGATGCGATAAGACATTTTGTGGCCTATGTGGTTTATTCCGTGTACGAGAACGCTCTTTTGTTCTTAATTGCATTAATCATGATCTTCGTCGTGGATCTTCGCTTAGCACTCAGCATGGTGGCAGTTCTTCCAATCACTGCCTGGTATACGATGAAGCAGCTGAAATCAGTGAAGCCTGCCTTTTTCAAGATCAGACAGCAGTTTTCCAGCTTGAACACCTTCGTACAGGAGAATGTCAGCGGTAACCGTGTTGTCAAGGCCTTCGCTAAAGAGGATTATGAGATATCCAAGTTTAATATAGAAAATGATGCCTACCGGGAAGCTGAGCTGAATGCTGCGGACATCTGGAAAAAATTTGTCCCGATCTTCGAATTCCTGGCCAATGCATTGTCAGTTATTCTGTTGCTGGTAGGCGGTCTAATGGTGGTCTATGAACATATGAGCATGGGTAAGCTGGTTACTGTGAGCGGATACCTCTGGATGTTAAATCAGCCCCTGAGGATGGCCGGCTGGCTTGCAAATGACTATCAGAGGTTTGTTACCTCTGTTGAGAAGATTTACTCCACCGTCGTGGTGGAGCCCGCCATCAAGGAACCGGAAAACGCAGTAATGAAGGAGAGATTCGCAGGGGAGATCGAATTCGACCATGTGAGCTATCAGGCAGAGGATGAGGAGATCCTTAAAGATGTCAGTTTCCATGTGAAACCGGGGCAAACCGTTGGGATCATCGGAGCCACTGGCTCCGGCAAATCTACCTTGATGAACCTCTTATGCAGATTCTATGATGTGACAGAGGGGGAGATTAGGATTGATGGCATTAACATCAAGGAATTGGATCTGTTCTCTCTCAGGGATAATATTGGCATGGCGATGCAGGATGTATTCCTGTTCTCAGATACCGTAGAGGGGAATATCGCTTACGGAAGACCGAACTGCAGCTTCGAGGAGGTGGAAGCGGCAGCGATGGTAGCGAATGCCCACGAGTTTATCCTGGAGATGCCCGAGGGTTATGATACAATTGTTGGTGAACGGGGAGTGGGCCTTTCCGGTGGACAGAAGCAGAGGATTTCCTTGGCCAGGGCTTTACTGAAGAATCCTTCCATCATCATTCTGGATGATACCACTTCGGCTGTGGATATGGAAACGGAGGCACAGATCCAGGATGCACTAGGAAATATCAACCAGAGACATACGGTATTCATCATTGCCCACAGGATCTCTTCCATAAAGGACGCAGATCAGATTCTGGTAGTGGATGAAGGCAGAATCTTAGAGTCCGGGAACCATGAGGAGCTTCTTAGTAAGGCAGGCTATTATGCAACTGTATTCCATCACCAATATGGAGATTTCGATAAGATCAGTGAGCTGAATCGTACGAAGAATAAAAACCAGAAACCCGAGCTTACAAACCTGCTGGAGAAAAATCCGGTGCATAAATAGTAGGAGGTAAATCATGGCTAGAAATAAATATGATATTGATGAAACCCTGCAAACCGAATTTAATTTCTCGCATTTAAAGCGGCTGGGTACTTATATTAAACCTTATCGGAAAGAAATGCTTTTCACCATCTTCCTGTTAACACTTTCTTCGGCTCTCAGCATGATAACCCCTAGGGTAATGATGATCATCATGGATGAATACATCCCTGATAAGAAGACGAAGGAGATTATCCTGGTCAATATTATGCTGTTGATGATCTACTTTGTCATATCGGTAATTATCCGGGTGAAGGTTTCCATCATGTCTCGAATGGGACAGAATATCATACATAAGATTAGGAGTGATATCTTCAATCATTTACAAGAGCTCCCGTTCTCTTATTATGATGACAAGCCCCATGGGAAGATCCAGGTCAGAGTGGTCAACTATGTCAACTCCTTAAGTGATCTCTTATCCAATGGTATCGTCAACACGGTCACTGATCTGTTCAGTCTCTTCTTCATCGTAGGCTTTATGTTCTCAATCAATGTAAAGCTGACTCTGATCTGTTTACTGGGCCTTCCGGTCCTGATGATCCTGATCTTTACGATTAAGAAGAAACAAAGAGTAGCCTGGCAGAGGTCCAGCAATAAGACCTCTAACCTAAATGCCTATATCGCGGAAAGTATTAACGGAATCCGGGTTACCCAGAGCTTCACCAGAGAAGAAGAGAACATCAGAATCTTCAATAATTTAAGCAGTGAATACAGCAAGGCCTGGATGAAGGCCGTTAAGCTGAACTTCCTGCTCTGGCCGGCGATTAATAATATTTCCACCTGGACCACCTGTGCGGTTTATATTCTCGGTGTCGCCTGGTTGACAAACGGAGTAGAGGGGGTTACGGTGGGAGCCATCATTGCGATGACCGGTTATATCGGAAGGTTTTGGGCTCCGGTGAATACCCTCGCCAGCTTCTATAATTCCATTTTGACCGCAGTATCCTATCTGGAGCGTATCTTTCAGACAATTGACGAGCCGGTTCTGGTGAAGGACTGCGAGGATGCGGTGGAGATGCCGCCGATTATCGGCAATGTGGTATTTAAGGAGGTGACCTTCAGCTATGAGGATGGTATTCCTGTATTGAACGGAATCAGCTTCCGGGCAAATGTAGGAGATTCCATCGCGATTGTAGGACCGACCGGAGCAGGCAAGACGACGATCATCAATCTGATCAGCCGTTTCTACAATTTAGATTCCGGTAAGGTCACAATAGACGGAATTGATATCAGCAGGGTACAGATCAAATCCCTGCGAAAGCAGATGGGTGTCATGCTCCAGGACAGCTTCATTTTCTCCGGTACCATCATGGATAATATCCGCTACGGGAATATGGAGGCCACTGATGAACAGGTCATTGAAGCGGCCAAGACTGTAAGAGCCCATGACTTTATCATGAACCTGGAGAAGGGTTATGATACTGAGGTAAACGAACGGGGAACCAGACTATCCGTGGGACAGAGGCAGCTGATCAGCTTCGCAAGGGCATTGCTGGCCGATCCCAAGATCCTGATACTTGACGAAGCAACCTCCAGTATTGATACCGAGACAGAAATCTTATTACAGGAGGGTTTAAGCAGGCTCCTGGCGAACCGCACCTCCTTCATCATCGCCCACCGTTTATCTACGATCAAGAATTCTGCCTGCATCCTGTATGTGGATGAAGGGCAGATCAAAGAAATGGGCACCCATGAGGAGCTTCTGGCAAAGCAAGGCTATTATCACGAGCTATACCTATCCCAGTATAAGTTCCTAGAGAAGGCAATTTAAGATCGTAAGTATATAATAGAGCAGCCCTTCCTTCAACAAGAAGACAGGCTGCTCTTAGTTTATGATCCAAATGTCAGCGAAACTGACATACAGGACTAACAATATATGCTGTAGAGTTCAAATGATATGTAATAATTCATCAAAGGAGGTGATCGTATGCTCGGCCTCGACGACGGCTTCCTTTTCCTTGAAGAAACAGGTGTGGATTCCTGCATTGACAGCAGCTTTCATATCAAGAGCCCTGTCCCCGATCATCAAGGCTTCCTCCCGCTTCATAGCATACTTTCCGATCAGATAATGGAGCGCTTCCGGGTTTGGCTTTCTGGGAAAACCCTGCTGTGAGGTGATGAAATCAGTGAAGTAGTCATAGAGGCCATACTTTTTCAGAAAATGAAGAGCGGTTTCCCCTCGGTGGGTATACAGATAATTATATCTTCCCGAGCTTGCAATAGTTCGACAGACCTCCTCAATTCCCTGATAGGGCTTGCACAGCTTAAGCTCTGCTTCGCGGCTCCGTTTCTTGACATCCTGAAGGAAAGAGGCTGTGACATGATACTTTTCGCTGTAAACCTGCATCGCATAGGTGATCGAAACCTTCATATTACTGAGGATGGTCTCCTGCGGCTCATGGAATCCGATTTCCTCCAACATATCCCTAAATACACCTGCCATAACCGGATAGGTATCAAATAAGGTGCCATCAAAATCCCAGATAATATGTCTGTACATATATACCTCCCGTGAAAAGTAAGTGATTACCACTAGTATAACATAAATGGGTTGTTCGGTACAGAATAATAAATAATTCTTGTACAGGTAACAGTGTATGGGTTACAATTAGGTCTGAACTTTAAGGATATAACCCCATCGGAATTAAGTGGTGCATGATCCCTCGGGGTTTCAGAACAGCCGATCACCGGCTTATGGAGATACCAAATGAGCAATCGCTATGAT
>JAEZHX010000094.1 GCA_023436765.1 Bacillota bacterium | reverse complement strand
TTAAATCCATGGTTCGTTAATGCCTGATATATACTGTTGCTGTATGCCTTATTCCTCGATGAATAGCCCACAAAGAGTATCTCGTTGTCCTTAAGAAAATCCTTGGATAATTTATTCATAATGTTCCTCCTATAAAAATTTGTTACCTGTAATTATACAATAATATACCATACTTGTCTAATATTTCCACTCCCCCTGGAATCCCATCTTTTAACATTGAAATTCCATTTTCCTCTCCCTTGTTCTCTCTACAACAATCAAAAGTTACATAGGAAATGGCGGCTATGCCAAAACCATCTGTTTTTGCGTAACCGCCATTCATCCGATAGGATGCAATCTCTATATTTTCAGAACGTTATAGCTGCTTGATCCAGCAGCGTCTGCGTTTATGTTGTTCAGTTTCGTAATGCTTCCATAGAGACTGAACCTGGGAATTATGCTCCAGCTCCGGTCCTGTCTCAGCATATTTTATACCGTTTTCTCTTGCTGTTTCCGTCATGGAATGAAGCAATACTGCCGTCAGCCCCTTGTTTTGCATTCTTGATACGACACCGACCAGATACAGATCGAGAATCTCTGCCTTCGCATGGGGTGCCCGAAGCATCCGATACCATCCGAAAGGTAACAGCCTGCCTTTGCTCTTCTTCGCAGCCCTGTTCATGGACGGCATCGCCAGACCAAAGCCGATTAGATTCTTATTCTCATCCTCCAGAAGCTTAACATACGCCGGATTGATGAGCAGTATAAACTGGTTATAATATTTATCGATCTGGGCATCCGACAATTCTACAGTCCCATATAGATTCTGGTAGCATTCATTTAATAGGTTCAAAACCTTTGTTATGTAGGGCTTGATCTCCTCCCGGTTCTTTGGCTCCACCAGGGTAATATGAAATTTCCGTAAAACAGCTTCGGATAAGGCATTTAGCTTAGGATTCACAGTCTCGGGAAGCTTTACCTTATATTCCAGCCAATCCACATCCTTGAGATATCCCAGTTCAGTCATATGCTCCGCATAATAAGGATGGTTATAGATTGTAATGAACATTCCCTCCTGGTCAAAGCCATCAATCAGCATCCCCTCCTGATCCATGTCACAGAAGCCGATTGGTCCATGAATCTCTGTCAGTCCTTCCGAAAGGCCCCAATCCTCCACTGCCTTAAATAATGCAGCCGACACTTCCTTGTCATCAATAAAGTCCACCCGCGAGAAACGGATTCTTCTTGTATTCCATTTCTGATTAGCTGCATGACTGATGATACCGGCAATTCTTCCGACGCACTCTCCATCCTTAAATGCCAGAAACTGTCTTGAACTGCAATATTCATAAGCCGGATTCTTCTTTGGATTGAAGTTATTTATTTCATCCGAGATCATGTCCGGTATTGCCTGAGGCACCTTCCGGTACATTCTCTCATGAAATGAAGCAAAAAGCCTTAAGTCCTTCCTAGAAGTCACTTCTCTGATCTCAACCATGCTGCACCCTCCACCCATATACCCATATCCAGGACCCTATGTCTTCGGTTCATGAATTGTAGTATTTTATACCTATATTTTAGGGTATAAAGCAGGAGAATGCAATCTTTTTGTAAAACAAAAGCATTTTGTGTCGTTAACCTCCCTCACCATAAGAGAAGTATTGTTATGCCTGTATCATACCTGAGATGCTTTCACTGATTTTTCTGGCGATATAAGGGTTATTCATCGTATAGAGATGGATTCCATCTACACCCCGAGAGATCAAATCCACTATCTGATCGACCGCATAAGCGATTCCTGCATCCCGCAAGGCTTCAGGGGAATGTTCGAAACGCTGCATCATCTTCGAAAATTTTGATGGAAGGCTGGCTCCGCATAAGGTGACCATCCGCTCAATCTGAGATTTATTCGTAACCGGCATAATCCCTGCCTCTATGGGAACTGTAATTCCTTCCGCTCTGACCCGGTCGATAAAGGAATAGAAGTAAGAATTATCAAAAAATAGCTGTGAAATCAAATGCTCTACTCCCGCATCCACCTTTTTCTTCAGGTTCAGGATATCCTCCTCTTTATTTAGGGCATTGATATGTCCCTCGGGGTAACAGGCCCCGGAAAGATGAAAGCCACCTCGCACCCTGATAAGCTTCACCAGTTCACTGGCATATTTAAATTCATGCTTCGGTAAAATACTCGGATTAATATCCCCTCGTAAAGCGAGGATATTCTCTGTTCCGCTGTTCTCCAGCCGGTCAAGTACCTGGGAGATCTCCTGCTTCGTATCGTTCACACAGGTCAAATGAGCAAGAGGCTCTATTCCATACCGGTGCTTTATCGCGTAAGCAATATCGCTGGTGGCGGTATCTCCGGCATTTCCTCCTGCTCCGTAGGTTACACTGATAAAATCAGGCTTTAACCCCTTCAGCTCCTCCAACGTATTGTATATTGTCTCAATCGGACTGCTCTTCTTTGGTGGAAACACCTCAAAGGACAGAACTGTCTTCTTCTGTTCAAATAAGGATGAAATTCGCACTGAGCTCTCCCTCCCTTTTTATGGTTTTTTATTATTGTAAGGGCTGTATCAAAAGCTGTCAACTAATTAAAAATCCAGTAATTTAGAGCAATTGCCTGAATTCTTACATGAGTATAGTTTATTTTCTAAAAATATCGCTTGCACCTCCGATTCATCTATGCTATACTAATCCGAAATTTACCCTCTATGGGATAAATTCCCATTGCCAAGGGGGAATCGGGGGATGATAAAAAGTGGAAGCAATCAAGGTAACCAATTTATCTAAGAAATTCAAGGTAAAGGTAAAGGATAAGGGCTTGAAGGGAAGCATCAAAGCTATATTCCGTCCAAGGTATAAGGAAATCACTGCAGTGGATCATATCAGCTTCTCTGTTCAGAAGGGAGAAATCCTTGCTTTCATCGGACCAAACGGGGCAGGCAAAAGCACTACCATCAAAATGCTGACCGGTATCCTGTACCCAAATAACGGAGAGGTATCCGTGCTTGGAATCAGCCCGACAGACCACAGGAAAAAGCTCGCTTATAAGATCGGGACTGTATTCGGTCAGAAGGAACAGTTATGGACCCATCTGACTCCCTATGATAACTTTAAATTCTTCGGAGCCATCTATGACCTTCCGGACCATAAGATTGAGGAGAGGATTGAGAACCTGACATCAATATTCGAGCTGGAGGAAATGATCAATACTCCGGTTCGTAATCTCTCTCTGGGGCAGAGAATCCGCTGTGAAATCGCAGCTTCCCTGATCCACGAGCCGGAGGTTCTGTTTCTGGATGAACCGACCATAGGGTTGGATCCGGTGGTTAAGGAAAACATACGAGCACTGATTAAAAAAATGAATAAAGAATATCAGACAACAGTATTTCTGACCAGCCATGATGTTGGGGATATCGAGAAGCTGTGTAAGAGAATCATCATCGTTAACCACGGTAAAATTGTTATGGATGATTCGATGGAAAATCTGAAATACCACTACCTGAACAAGAAGCTGGTAGAGGTAAAGCTAAAAGAGCCCATGGATCTAACGGGGGAAGATGGTATTACCATAGTAAAGAGCAAGGGAAGTAACCTGAAGTTGGAGGTGGATATCACGAAGAAAAGCATCAGTGATGCATTGAAGCTTATGGATGCGGATCAAATGATTGACATCAATATCTCGAATGTCCCCCTGGAGAACATCATAACTGAGATCTATAAGGAGGGGAGGGGTTAATTACCATGAGAAAGTATCTCTTTGTTTTTAAAACCACTCTGATGGAGAGCCTGCAATATGTATTGAATATCCTAATGGGCTATCTGATGTTCTTTGTGGTACTCTTCGTATTCCTGAACCTGTGGCAATATGTCTATTCCGACCCGGAGCAGCTAATCAACGGTTATTCCATGAAGCAGATGATCTGGTACGTGATCCTGACTGAAATCGTATGGTTCGGGACGAGGAATAACGTGATTACCTCGCAGATCAGCAATGATATCAAGAGCGGCTCGATTGCCTATGTTATCAATAAGCCCTATCATTATATCCTGTATATGATTACGAGGAATCTCGGAGAAATCGTGATCAAGTTCTTCCTTTATCTCGGAGCCGGACTGCTGATCGGAACTCTGTATATCGGAAGCCTGCCGGACTTTTCTTCGATCCACCTGCCCCTGATCAGTGTCGTATTTCTGGCTGGTACACTGATCAATATCTTCCTGACGATGAGCATTTCGGTTCTGTCCTTCTGGATCGAGGATGCAACACCGCTCCATTGGATCTATACCAAAATGATACTGGTATTGGGTATCCTGTTCCCGGTGGAGATGTTTCCTGCCTGGGCACAGCCGTTCATCAAATGTACACCGATCTATGTCTTTACCTACGGTCCTGCTAAGCTGGTCATAGATTTTAACATGTCAATGTTTCTACAGGTACTACTGGCGCAAGGTATTTATTTCGTCTTATCGTTCCTGCTATTAATGGGACTATATCGGAGAGGAGTGAAGAAGGTCAATGTTAACGGAGGTTAAGAAGCAAACCAAAGTATTATTACTGTCTGTAAAATATAATATTATGAGAGAGATGACCAATCATGTCACCTTCCTGATGAATGTCCTATTTATGGTCCTGAATAATGCGACTTTTATCATCCAGTGGGTCATTCTGTTCCAATTAAAAGAGAATATCGGCGGATATGGTTTTCGAGAGGTCCTGACCCTGTGGGGGTTAGCAGCCAGTACCTTCGGACTGTCCCATATCTTCTTCCACCGGGTCTATGAGCTGCCCGAGCTGATTATGAACGGGAAATTGGATGCCTTCCTGGTACAGCCGAAAAACGTACTGCTGGGGGTAATCTCCTCAGGAACCAATTCCTCTGCGATCGGGGATCTGATCTACGGCTTTCTGGTTCTCTGTATCTTTAACTTCAGCCTTCCCGGCTTGCTCGTCTTTACAATCATGTCCGTACTTGGTGCGATTATCATGACGGCCTTTGCAGTTATCGTCGGAAGTCTCTCCTTCTGGATCGTAAGAGGTGATATGGTGGCATACAATCTAAACTCTGCCACCGTCCATTTTTCTACCTACCCTGACGGAATCTTCAAGAATGGTGTACGACTAATCCTATATACACTGATTCCGGTCGGTTTGATCAATTATCTGCCCCTGAAGGTTATCCTGCACTTCCATCCGCTACAGGGACTGATCGTGTTGGGTACCACAGTGATCATGGTGCTTCTGGCCTTCGCCATCTTTTATCGGGGGCTGAAACGCTACTCCTCCAGCAGTCTGATGATCGCAAGGATCTAGTTTAGTCCATGATGAAATTCCTTCAGATCAGCCTTCACATCTTCCGGCAGGTCATGCCAGCGGATTCCCCGGATGGCTCCTTCCAATCCGTACAGCATACTTAAGCAGGCTCCGGGATCTGCTTCTGCCCTTACTCTAAGCAGAGCTTCCTTGCTGCCTATAGCAAAAAGCTGCTCCGGAGTTTCAATCCCTGCCAGTATGAGTTTACTCTCGTTGACCTTACTGATATTCGGCAAATGACTCAGCGCTCCCATTCTACCATCCTCCTTCTGTAATCCTTATCAGCGAGAAATTCCCTCCGGCAGGTCCTGCTGATTGAGGGAATTTCTCATTGCATTGGTTATTTCTTCTTGGTTGTTGTAGCAGCTGATGATGCGCTAGCCTGTGCAGGCGCCTTGCTACCGGCATTTGCTTTCTTTTTCGGAGCCTTCTTCGGATTAGTATCTCCCATGCTTGTTTCACCACCTTTTCATTCATAGTATGTCCAAGTTAACTATATTTTATATTATTTGCTAAATATTGTCAACTCGTAAAACTACCTAAAATCGGTGAAGTTACTGTACTACAAGCTGCATTCCTCGGAATATACCATTGTTTTCAAACCATGGAACCTTTGGAACCTCAAAAGGCAATTCCTGATGTCCTTCTTGAGTTTGGCAGTCATACGGACGCCTTCCTCAAACCATAAATGCTTCACCAGCAGTGCCTTACCCTTCCTGTCACAGACCAGCTCCACCCTTCCAATAAAGTTCTCTCCTGATAGGAGCGGAAGTACATAGTAGCCGTATTTTCTTTGCACCTCCGGGGTATAAATCTCCCATTTATAATCAAAGTCAAATAAGGTTTTAATCAACTTCCGATCCCAAAGCAGGTTGTCCAAGGCTGCGATCAGCTCAGTCCTGGGCTGAAAAGAGGTTTCCTCCCCGGATGACTGCAATACCTCTTCAAGCATAGGAATATCTTCAGTCAGACAATAGAGAAGCTCCTTCAATCCCTCTACTCTTACTTCCTTTATCTTTCCTTCCTGAAGCAGGGAAGCAAAGACCTCGTTCCGCTGCTCTGCTTTCATACTCCAGATCGCCAGCCAGGCGTCCGAAGGCTTATTCCACATAAGCCCTACCGACGATATCCTTCTGATAACCCTCCATTTGAGATGCTCCAGCTCCTCCGGGAAGGGATCCTGAGCTTCCAGTACCTCCTTCGGCAGATAGTCCTTAGCCAGTGCATAATATTTGATCGTTCCCTTCTTATGATGGATGATCAGCTCACCTCTAAAGTACAGGGTCTCCAGGGCAGCTCTGGACAGATTCGTACTGCTCCAGTACCAGTCAACCTTCTCCTTCATTTGAAGATCCTTGGAGCTGACCGGTCCCTTCTCTGCAATTACTTCTTTGATAGCCTTTGCTACCCGGTCCACCTCCTCACGACCCCTGCTGTTATTCCGGTATGCTTCTCTGATTCGCTCAAAATACTTCCAATCAGAGACAGGAAGTATGGCTAGATTTTTGTCAAAATAATCAACCAACTGACGATCCTCATAAAGGAGTTCATAGAGCATCTCCTTGGTAAACCCCGAAATTCTGGATTGCAGGACTAACTCAGCGTTCTTGCCGCAGACATCGATCGGATCAAATTGAATGCAGCCCGCCTGGCGGACATATGCGAGGATACCTTCCTTGCCATGGAAGCGAT
>JAEZHX010000087.1 GCA_023436765.1 Bacillota bacterium | reverse complement strand
TATAATCTGCCTCTCACAGTCTATATGGTTAAGGTTTCTTATGAACAGAAGCCGTTCCGTAAATCCGTAATGCAGACCTTCGGCGCAGATATTCTTCCGAGTCCCAGCACTGCCACCAATGCCGGTCGCATGATCCTAGAGAAGGACCCGACCACCGGTGGAAGCTTAGGCTGCGCTATCTCGGAGGCAGTCGAGCATGCCGTATCCACACCGGGCTACCGCTATGTACTGGGCTCCGTACTTAACCAGGTCCTCCTTCACCAGTCCATTATCGGTCTGGAGGCGAAACAGGCTATGGAAATGCTGGACGAATATCCGGACATTGTGATTGGCTGTGCCGGAGGCGGTTCGAATTTAGGCGGTTTGATCGCACCGTTCATGCAGGATAAACTGACAGGCAAGGCCTCTCCCAGAATTATTGCGGTGGAACCCGCTTCCTGCCCGTCCTTTACCCGCGGCAGATATGCATATGACTTTTGCGATACCGGAAAAGTTACCCCACTTGCAAAAATGTATACTCTTGGAAGCAGCTTCATGCCTTCCGCAAATCATGCAGGCGGACTCCGCTACCACGGAATGTCCCCGATCCTTTCCAAGCTGTATCATGATGGTTATATGGAAGCAGTTGCAGTAGAACAGACGAAGGTATTTGAAGCCGCCGTATTTTTTGCAAAGCAGGAAACCATTCTCCCCGCTCCGGAATCCGCTCATGCCATCCGTACGGCTATTGATGAGGCATTAAAATGTAAGGAGACCGGCGAAGCTAAGACCATTCTGTTCGGTCTGACCGGAACCGGCTACTTTGATATGACCGCTTACAACGCCTATTTGAACGGATCTATGTCAGATTACATCCCTACGGATGCTGACCTTCAGAAGGGCTTCGATGAGCTGCCCAAGGTTCCTGGAAATTAAAGAACATATAAATAAGAAATAAAATAAGTCGGGAGCGGCAAATGCCGTTCCCGTCTTGTATTTCCGAAACCTTCCTTACAGGAAACCCTTGTCGATATGGTGATTGAGTCTCTTCAGTTCTACCAGAAGAAAGCTTCCTGTGATTACGAAGGAGATCGCATCCGCTATCGGAGCAGAGATTAGAATTCCTCTCAAACCGAACAGATTAGGAAGGATCAGAAGCATCGGAATCAGGATCAGAATCTGTCTACACAAGGTAAGTAGCAGAGAGATCTTAGGTCTTCCGATCGCCTGAAAATAAAGAGCACCGATGATCTGTACCCCAAGCATCGGAAGCATCATAAGCCATACCCCGATGGCCATAGTTCCAAACTCCAGGAACTCCTTCTCCTTACCGAAGAAACCGATCAGCGCTCCGGGGAAAAGTCGGGTTACCGCAAATCCGATCAGGGCAACTACTGTTGCAGCAGAGATCGCTTTTGCCAGGGTTTCTTTGATGCGTCGATAATTACCGGCACCACGGTTATATCCGATGATTGGCTGTGCGCCGTGGCTGATTCCTATTGTGGGGAGAACCAGTAGCTGCTGCAGGCTGCCGATGGCTCCCATTCCTCCGATTGCTACATCTCCTCCATAGATTCTAAGGCTGTTATTCAGGACCAGATTGAGCAGACTGCCACTGACCTGATTCGTAAAGGAAGGGAGTCCTGCCAAGACAATAGTTCCTACCCTATGCGCCTTAAGCCTCAAATGTTTCAGCCGCAGCTTCATATTACTGCGTTTCGAACAAAAGTAGGTAATCCCCCAGATCGCGGAAAGTCCCTGTCCTCCTATGGTAGCCAGGGCAGCTCCGGTCATCCCCATATCAAACAGGAAAATGAACACATAGTCAAATACTATATTAAATCCCGCTCCGATGAACATGGATATCATGGCGGACTTAGGACTTCCGTCAGCCCTCATGAAATGATTCATACCCACGGAGGGTCCCTGCAGGACGGAGGCAAATAAAATGATTCTCATATATTCCACTGCATAGGGCATGCTATTCTCCCGGGCACCGAAAAGCCATAGCAGTTTCTCTAAGTTCAACAACGCGAATACCATGAATAAAAAGGAGGTCACAAAGATCATCATGATGGAATTACCCAGAATCTGCTCTGCCCCGTCACGATCCCTTTCTCCCAGACGGATGGAGAACAACGCTGCTCCTCCTGCTCCGAACATTAATGCTAAACCCATCATAATCATCATGATCGGAAAGGATACGGTTAATGCTGTCAGACCGATTGATCCGATATCCTTCGCATTACCGATAAAGATGCGATCCACGATATTATAAATTGCATTCACCAGCATACCCACCGTAGCCGGAATAGAGAATTCCGCCAGAAGGACTCCTATACTTTTCGTTCCCAGCCTGTCCTGGGTTGCTCTCACCTTCATTGGTTTTCCTGACATTTATTATCCCTCTCTTAAGTCTATCAACGTCTTCTTTATGGTGTAATAAGTACCTGTTAATTATAACTTCCGGACGCTGATTAGTAAAGAATTACTCTACTAAGAGCCAGCCAAAAATTTTCATATTTCATTATTTTCCAGCCTATGATATAATATTGTTTAGTGCATTTTCACCCAAAAGATGGAGGAGCTTAAATGAATGAACAACCGATCCATGACATCCAGGAAGAGAAATTCAGGGAACTGATTATGGCTGCAAACCACCAGAAGGGTATTCTGGACGCAGAAAAGGTAAATACTTTCATCAGTGATTTGAATCTAGATAACAAGCAGATCGATAAAATATACGAAAGGCTTGAGTCCTACAATATTGTTATCATGAGTTCTTCCGAGGAAGAGCTGGAGCCGGATGAGGACCTCCTTCTGGAACTGGATCAGGATACGGATGAACTTCCTTCTGAGTCAGAGGTATTCTCTAATCTATCCTCTTCCGCCATGTCCGATGACCCGGTTCATCTATATCTTAAGGAGATCGGCCATTATCCCCTTCTTTCTCTGTCAGACGAGATTGAGTTATCCAAACGGATTGAGCTGGGAGACGGGAGCGCGAAGCAGCTATTGGCTGAGTCCAACCTGCGTCTGGTGGTCAGTATCGCAAAACGTTATGTAGGCCGGGGATTATCCTTCCTGGATCTGATTCAGGAGGGCAACTTAGGGCTGATTAAGGCAGTAGAAAAGTTTGATTATACCAAGGGCTTCAAATTCAGTACCTATGCGACCTGGTGGATCAGGCAGGCGATCACAAGATCAATTGCTGATCAATCAAGGACGATCAGAATTCCGGTACATATGTCCGAGGTCATCAATAAAACCTACCGTGTTTCCAGAAATCTGCTGCAGGATCTGGGAAGAGAACCCACGGAACAGGAATTAGCCGAGGCACTGGGCCTCCAGATTGATAAGGTCCGAGAAATACTCAAAGTATCTGCCGACCCCATCTCACTTGACACTCCGATTGGTGAAGAGGAGGACAGCCATCTGGGTGATTTTATCCGCGACGATAATATCTTGGGACCGGAGGATGCAGCTTCCTATTCGATCCTGAGGGATCAGATCTCCAGACTCCTAGATACCCTGACAGAACGGGAGCAACGTGTGCTGATCCTACGTTTCGGTCTTAAGGATGGCAGAAGCAGGACCCTGGAGGAGGTAGGCAGGGAGTTTAATGTCACCCGGGAAAGAATCCGCCAGATCGAAGCGAAGGCCCTCCGAAAACTGCGGCACCCAAGCAGGGCAAAGATGCTGAAGGGCTATGAAATAGTATAAGGTTATATAAGAAAGGATTACCGAATGAAACGTATCATATTAATGGCACTACGCTGTATCTATCTGCTGCCGTTTTGGCTGATCCGGCTATTTCGGTTGTGTAATATTGAAAAATATGACGCCAAGACGAGGTATGCTTTTCTCCATAAGATCACGCCGGTTGTGAATAGACGCGGCAGGATTAAGATTGATTGCCACGGCATAGAAAATCTGCCTGCAGAAAACGGTTATATTATATTTCCCAATCATCAGGGACTATTTGATGCCCTGGCTTTTCTGGAAACCCACGAACGCCCCTTTGTCACGGTTATGAAGAAGGAGGTTAAGGATATCTTCCTACTTAAGCAGATCATCCGTTTACTTCAAGCCGAAATCATAGACCGGGAGGATGTAAGGCAGTCCATGCAGGTCATTATGAATATGACAAGGCGTGTGAAGGAGGGCGAAAATTTTATTATTTTTGCTGAGGGAACCAGATCCAAGAATGGTAATAAGCTTGGAGAGTTCAAGGGAGGAAGCTTCAAAAGCGCCATGAATGCCAAATGCCCGATTGTTCCTGTGGCCTTGATCGATTCCTTTCAGGCCTTTGACACTCATTCCATCAAAAGGCTGACCGTCCAGATCCACTATCTGAAACCGCTTTATTATGAGGATTATCAGGGAATGAAATCTACAGAGATCGCAGAACTGGTATCCTCCCGCATTACCGAAACCATCGAAAATAATATCAGATCCTAAGCTTCACAGAAGGATAAAGAACCATCATCAGCAATCGCTTTGTGCATAATGATGAGATCTTTATCCTTTTTTATAATATTATGACGAATTACCTCCCATATGTTGTATATTACTTACTCTCTTTCCCAGCAAACTGCCAAAACAGTTGATTTTACTTGCATCTTGGGCTATAATACATGTGCAACGCAAATCCATATGGAAGGTGAATGAATGAGAACAAAACGAACCATATTTTCCATGGTTGTTTTTCTGTCCGTCTTTTGGATGTCCATCGTATTCGATATAGAGAAACCTTATTCCACAGTGCAGGTAAACCATCCGGCTGTTGAAGATTCCATGGCTATAACCAATACTGATACTAATGTCGAAGCTGCCCCCGGGATTATGTCCTATTCCTATGACAGTAGCCAAACAGCGTCCCAGAACAATAAGTTGTATGGAGCCCGATACACTATAGAAGACCTTGAGGATACACCTCTTCCGTCGGAATCCGAAGGCTCTGATCTCACAACTGATGGTACTTCGGCTACGGATAACCCGGCATCAACCAATACGCAAATTGCCTCTCTCACAATCAATGCAACTACTCCTCCCGCCGATCCTTCCGGCCAACAGACAACAGCAACTGATTCTGGTTCAGTTGAAGCAGCCAGCACTGCGGATGTTACTCCGGTACCGGCAGAAGCGAAGGAAGAGCCCTCAGAATATGCGAATATTGGTATCTCCATAGCAGATAATTATGTAAATATACGCGAGAAAGCAGATCAGGATAGTACCGTACTCGGTAAGCTTTACAAGGATGCTGCCGCAGAGATCATAAAAACAGAGGGTGACTGGTACTATGTGGAATCCGGTAGTGTGAAGGGTTATGTGAAAGCAGAGTATATCAAAACAGGAATTCCTGATGAGGAGCTGATTGAGAAGTATGGCATCCTTCGAATCAATGTCAGCGTGGACGGACTCAATGTCCGGGAAGAGCCCTCTACGGAGTCGGATAAACTGACCACCGTATATGAAAATGAAAGATATCCCGTCGTGGAGCTTAAGGATCAGTGGGTCAAGGTTGACATAACGGATGACAGGGTCATCGGCTATGTGAGACGCGACCTGATAGAATTAATCGTTGATTTTAAGAAGGCCGTATCCAAGGAAGAAGAGGCCGAGCTATTAAGAATGCAGGCTGAGGAACGAGCGAAACAGGAAACCGCAGTTAAGTACAGGGACGAAGTAGCTTACACGGAGGAAGAATTGAAGCTGTTGGCGTGTCTGATTCATTCGGAAGCCGGAAATCAATGCTATGAAGGTAAGCTTGCCGTGGCAAATATCGTATTAAACAGAGTAAAATCCAGTAAGTTTCCCGACACCATCAAGAAGGTCATCTACTCGCCCGGTCAGTTTACCGTTGCAGACAGTGGATCTCTGGCAAAGCAGCTGGCAAACTACGGGAACTATACTTCCAACTCCCAGAGGCTGTCCATCAAGGCTGCGAGAGCCGCACTGGAGGGGGCTAACAATATCGGTAACCGCTTATATTTCCACTCCTATAAGGCTGCAAAGCGGAAGGGTTACGACACGAAGTCAAATGCCGTGAAAATTGAGGATCATCTATTCTGGTAAAAGTGATAACGATACAAGATGAACCGACAAGCAGATTCACTAGTCAATTATTATATCAAAGGTAACGAAAGCGCCGGTTATTCCGGCGCTTTTATTCGTGTCATATATTCTTTTTTATTTGATTGATTGGATTAGTACAGTTTGATCTGCTTCGGAATTCCATTCTCGTACTTTAAGTTCGTCTCTCCCTGGATCAGAGGAAGCAGGTATGCCATCATTTCCTCGGTTACGTCATTACCTCTCTCATTGATCCATTCCATCGGAACAATCTTCTCATGGTTAGCTACTTCATTTACAGGAACCGGAACAAATTCTACCAGGTAAGGCTTATCGCTCAGTCTCTTGATGGCAGCCATCTTACCGGTCTCGCCGTCCAGCGCCAGTCCAAGTGCCTTCTGTCCAAGCATCTGGGATTCTACGATATCTGTCTCACTGGCGATATGAGCTGCTGCTCTCTGCATCAGGTTAAGCTCTACAGAACGGGACTTACAGCCGATCTCATCTCTTACCATCTGCTCCAGTGCACGAGCTGCGCCAGCGATATATTTGTGACCGAAGTTATCTACAGCACCACTGGACATGGAATCGGATACATAGGCTCCGGTACTGTCCTTGACACCTTCACTGACTGCAACCAGGACTCCGGGCTTCTTCTCCTGAATTTTCTTAACATCTTCAATAAACTGTGCCTTGTCAAATACCTTCTCGCAAAGATAGATTAGATCGGCACCTGAACCGCCATTCACTCTGGCAAGAGCAGCGGCAGCTGTCAACCAGCCTGCATTTCTACCCATGATCTCAACGATGGTTACTGCAGGGATATCATATACGTTGATATCTCTCTCCAGCTCGGCAATCGTGGTTGCGATATACTTCGCCGCAGAGCCAAAGCCGGGGCTGTGATCCGTCAAGTTCAGGTCGTTATCCACGGTTTTAGGAGCACCAATCACCTTGATATCATCGATGTTATTCTTCATGCAGTACTCGGAAAGCTTATCCACGGTATCCATGGAATCATTGCCTCCGATATAAATAAAATATTTAATCTCATGTTTCTTGAAGGTCTCGATGATTTTCTTATAGGGCTCATCATCCTTACGCCAGTCCTTCATCTTATATCTGCAGGAGCCAAGTGCTGAAGACGGAGTATAAGTAAGGGTATCCAGAGCCTGGGTATCCTTTATCAGTTCATTTAAATCGATCAGGTTATCCTTAATCGCACCTTCAATACCGTTCTTTGCTCCATATACCTTATCCACTTTGCCACTGGCACGGACGCCTTGTAATACGCCGGCTAAGGTAGCATTGATTGCGGCTGTGGGTCCGCCGGACTGCGCCACTAATAAATTCCTCATTATCTTCCTCCTTAAACGTTCCTATCTTAGTATAATATTACATTTACACATTCTATCATGCATGGGAAGCGTTCGTCAATATACTGAACTATATAGAACTGTAGAACAAATGGGCTATATGACTACTATTAAGTCCTCCATGTTATTGAAATGGCTAAAAGTTTCCACCGTTCCAGCCCCACGTTTTTACTTCCTCATACTTTACATAGATCTGAGACGGCTCGATCGCAAGCTCCTCATTTAGTATCTTCGTGATAGCAGCAGTCAGCTTATCATAAATCGCCGCACTGGCACCTCCGAACAGTTTCACTTCAACGAAGGCCATAGGCTTGTCCGCCTGTCCCTTAAAATACAGTGAAGCCTTGTCCTCAAAGGACAGCATCAGCCAGGCTTCGCTCTTCCCCGGCACCAGATCGATTGCCTTGCCAAGCTTTTGCTTGATGGAGGCCTCCCTCTCTTTGGTGATTTCAATATTTGTCTTTGTACTGATAAACGGCATAGGATTACTTCCTTTCTTGCAGTGAAGAAATACATTTTTATCTTACCATTCAATATACACCTCAATTACTAGTATGTATATTTATTTTTATTATAACGACACATTGTATTTTGTCAATATTTTACACATCAAAAAATCCCGATTGACTCTTAACCAGCGGGACAAAAGAATACCGGGTTCTTATGAAAAAGCCCCGATGGGCTCGTTACCACCGGGGCAGATGAATAAGCTTTATTTACAGAGATCTGCAGGAAATGCTGGATTAAATGCATAGAAGTTTCTGGAATCAAGATCATCCTGGATGATCCTTAAGCTTTCACCAAATCGTACAGATGAATGTGAATTTATATTTTCCACTCTATATTTATTACCTCCTTACTTACAAGCACCCTTTTAATAAGTATATCGACCACCTTTTGCTTGTCCTCCTTAGCTACCTTATTCCAGTTTTTGAATATCTTCTCAATAGCATCAGTATCCAGTTGCTTCTGAGTATTCTTAATTGTTTCGAGCTTGTATATCTGATTATTAAGCTCTGATATATCATTAGACAACTTTTCTACTGTCTTATTCATACGCTCTATAATAGTCGGACTTGCTGATGCAAAGTTTTCAAGTATCTTATCTATTTCGCTTTCCTTTGCTGCTATAACAGCTTTTAGAGCATTGACCTCTAATTGGTTTGAATTAGGCTGGCTCTGTTCTATCTTGAGAGACTTAATCTTATCTACCATTGCTTCAAAGACAACTCGCTCTATTGTATGCTTATGAACAGCACCTACACCTTCACACTTTCCATCAGGTACAGCTGAGCACATATAATACTCATTCTCTGAATTCTTACCTACCCACTTATTATATCGCATCGCATACTCGCATTTAAGACACTTCAATTTACCAGAAACCCAAGTTGTATGCACCCTTCTCCCATTAGGTATTTGTATATTCTGCTCTGCTTTCAACCTGCATTGAATAAATGTAGCTGAATCAATGAACCCTTTATGTGGAGCAATCACTAGAATCATATTATCATACTGTGCCATATTCTTAGCAACACCCGCATTTTGACCCGAATTGCGTGTATATAGGTAACAACCGTTTTCTCCAATAAAACTCCCTGTATCATTAACAATTTCAGTACCACGGGACTTATAAAAATTATATAAGTCCATATCTGCCTTTACGTATATAGGATTCCGTAATATTTCTGTAAGTCGTGAAGTGCTCCAGTCTTTACCTCGTGTTTTCTGTATGCCTTTTTCTTTAAAATAACGTACAATATCAGCAAGTGACGTGTTAGGTTTAGCAAACATTTCGAATAAAAACTTTATCTGTTT
>JAEZHX010000082.1 GCA_023436765.1 Bacillota bacterium | reverse complement strand
AACTGTAATCAGCCGATTTGTGATTGAATCTATATTAACTTGTTTTCTGGGTTTTTGCAAGAACAAATTTATAATTATACATAAATATTACTAAATAAACATTTTGTATGAAGCAGTAACGAAGAACCTACAAAAAGACTCTGAAACATATTAATGAGCTATGATAGGAGAAGGCTCCTGCAAAATAACAAATATTGATGCAGGATACATCTAAAAAGTTGTTTTGCCGAAACCTTCTCCAGATATGATTTATACTAATGAAATATGAAGCATTCCTATGTCTGCAGTTGAAGAAGCTATGCTTTTCTATGGGTGGCTCTATAGCTGATAAAGCTTTGAATATTTATCCTTCAGATATTTGATATAGTAATCGGCATTGAATTCTTCTCCGGTGACATCCTTCAGAATCTCGTTTGTAGTTTTCGTGGCACCGTACTTATGAACCTGATCACGGAGAAATTCTCGAATCGGGGTAAGATTACCCTTTTCCAGATACTCCTCGATGGGCATAACCTCCGTCATTTTCGCATAAAGTTGAGAAGCAACTGCAGTTCCCACTGCATAGGAAGGAAAATATCCGAATTCCCCCCAGGACCAATGGGTATCCTGAAGAATTCCCTGAGCGTTATCCGGAGGCGTGATTCCCATGTAGTCCTGATACTTCTTATTCCATATCTCCGGAAGCTGGTTCACATCAATCTCCTCACTGAACAGCATTTTCTCAATCTCATAACGGATGATAATGTGTATCGTATAGGAGAGTTCATCTGCTTCCGTGCGGATCAGACTGGGTGCTGCCTTATTAATTCCGCGGATGAAATGCTCCAAATCGATATTCTTAAGATTCTCCGGATATGTCTCCACCAATTTATCATAGATTGGGGTCCAGAAGGCTTTGCTCCGTCCGATAACATTCTCGTAGAAGCGGGACTGAGATTCGTGCATACCCATAGAAGCACCTTCACCAACAGGCGTCTGGGTCAGAGCATCATCGATATTCATCTCATAGATGGCATGCCCTGTCTCATGGATGATGGAGAACATGGCACTTTCGAGATTATCCTCCATGTATCGGTCCGTAATGCGGACATCATGGTTATGCAGCTGCATCGTAAACGGATGGGCGCTTTCCCCGATAACACCACGGTTAAAATCAAAGCCTACATAGCCGCCTAAGAACTTACAGAATTCCTTCTGCTTCTCAATATCGTAGTTTAAATAGTTGTAGCTTTTATCTATGGTCTCTGCCTTCGCACCTACCTCCTTCAGCAAGGGTATCACTTCCTGCTTGATCTTTTCGAAGAAGGAATCCAAATCCTTGATTGCAAAACACTCCTCATAATCGGCCAGTAATACTTCATAAGGCTCCTGCCCCTTTTTAGTACGATAGCCGGCAAATTTCTTCTTGTAATCAATCACCTTTTTCAGATAGGGGGCAAAGTCATCGAATTTATTGTCCTTTCTGGCTTTTGACCATTTACGGTTCGAGATGGAGGTCAATTCGATGAACGCCCGGTATTCCTCGGGAGGGATACTTTCCAGCTCCTCATATTTTTTATTAATTTTCATTACAATTGCTTTCTCAGTATCCGTCAGTTCCTTCTGTTCATTCTCCTCCTTGAGCTTTTTAAGCAGCTTTCTGACATCATCATTGATCAGGCTCTTCATGTATTCATCGGAGAGGATTCCGATGACCTTCGAGGTATAATCTGCGGCTTCAAAAGGCGCGATGGTCTGATCATCCCATTCGAACAGATTGCGGGCGGTCTGCAAAGCCATGGATTTATCAAGAAAGGGTTGTAGTTTTTCAAAAGTTTTACTCATGTTAACCTCCTATGTCTTGCTTGTCTTTATCTTAATTCACTCTTTCATTAGTATTTCAATAATTAGTCAGCATAGTAAACCAATATTCTCCATATAATAATTAGATTTCTGCTTGCCGAGAAGATTAAAATCCTATAGAATTAGACTATGCTTACCACAATATACCACCAAAGATTATATAAGTAAAGATTCTATCTGATAATGTGACTTAAATCACAGACGGTAGGCTACAAAAATGGTAATAAGTAGATAGGAAGAATACTTTCCATATTGAAACAGATAATATCAAGGAAATCTACCATCAAATTAATAATAAAGGAAGAAAGGAAGATAAATTATGAAAAATATGATCATTGAACAGGTAATCGGAAGAGAGATTCTCGACTCCAGAGGTAATCCAACCGTGGAGGCTGAGGTTATTCTGGCAGATGGAAGCATCGGCCGTGCGGCAGTTCCCTCGGGTGCATCAACGGGAGCTTTTGAAGCGGTGGAGCTTCGGGATGGTGATAAGAACAGATATCTTGGGAACGGGGTCAGGAAAGCAGTGGATAATGTAAATACTGCTATCGCCTCTGCCTTAAAGGGAATGGAGGCCTGTGACCAGGCAGCAATAGATGAGAAGATGATTACGCTTGACGGGACCGATAATAAGGGAAAGCTCGGAGCAAATGCAATCCTCGGGGTCTCCATGGCTGCCGCCAAGGCTGCTGCTACGTCCTTAAGACTTCCTCTATACCGTTATCTTGGTGGTGTGAATGCGAAGACCTTACCTGTTCCGATGATGAACATCATTAATGGTGGCAAGCATGCAGACTCAAGCTTAAATATTCAGGAATTTATGATCATGCCCGTAGGTGCGGCAAGCTTCTCGGAGGCACTGGAGCAGAGTGCTACGGTATTCCATACCCTGAAGAAGTTATTAAAAAATGACGGCTATGTAACCGCGGTAGGAGATGAAGGAGGCTTTGCTCCTAAATTTAAGAGTGATACCGAGGCACTGGATTATATCGTGAAGGCCGTGGAAGCGGCAGGCTATCGTCCCGGCGCTGATTTCTTCATTGCAATTGATGCGGCTGCTACCGAAATGTATGACGAAGCTAAGAAAGCCGGCAGAGAAGGGGATTATCTGTTCTGGAAAGCCGGAGAGTATAAGACGGTGGAAGAGATGGTGGACTTCTGGGATCAGGTATGCAGTAAATACCCGGTGATTTCTCTGGAGGATGGGTTGTCAGAGGAGGACTGGAAGGGTTGGAAGCTCTTAACAGACCGGATCGGAAACAAGGTTCAGCTGGTCGGTGATGATCTGTTTGTAACGAATACCAGTCGGATCAGGGAAGGCATCCGTCAGGGCATCTCTAACTCGGTTCTGATCAAGGTGAATCAGATCGGCTCCCTTACCGAGACTCTGGATGCGATTGAGATGGCGAAGAACAACCGCTGGACAGCCGTGGTATCCCATCGTTCAGGTGAAACAGAGGATGTAACTCTCGCAGACATCGCTGTGGCGACCAATGCCGGGCAGATCAAAACAGGTGCTCCCTCCAGAACGGATCGAGTGGCAAAATATAACCAACTCTTAAGAATTGAGCAGGAGCTTGGCAAGGCAGCCAGATACCTGGGAAGGGATGCTTTCAGAGTATAAGTCGAAGAGCCTATAAATTCGAGATTTGATTTTCATATTAAGTAATCCCGCTGTTGTGCCTAACACCATAAGGACAATAGCGGGATTTTTATACTGGCTCAAGGATTGCAAATAACAGATATTTTTGATCCGGGCTTAGATGTCGTAGGCATCACCATGTCCGGGATAGATCCTCTTAACGCCGCAAGCTTTAAGAGCTTCCCAGCTTGCCATAATGACCGGATCGTTACATGCTTCCGCTAAGTCTAAGGCTGGAAGGTCACCGGTAAAGGCAAAACCCCCATCTAGCACCAGACTGATACTGTCCTCACTATGTCCGGGAGTCGGCAGCAGTGCCCCATCCAATCCCATTTCTTTCAAAAAGCTTCTGCTGTCATCCTCGTTCATTATAATGCTATGATCGAAGGTAATATCCTTAAAGCGTGAGGAGGGAGTCTTCTTAAAGAAGGCATTAATCTTATTCACGAAGGGAGCCTGACAGTTGTGTAGGATCAGGCGGGCTCCGAATTCCTTCAGGTTTTGGGTAAGGCCTGCATGGCCAGGATGAAGATGTGTAAGGACCATATAGTTAATATCATTCAGCAGTACCCCATTCTGATTCAATAGCTGAAGGAATTGTGACAGGGTATCCGGCCAGCCGGCATCCATTAACAGCCACCCATCTGTTACGGGAACCAGATAACAATTGGTTGATTTATAGTTTAAGGTTATGATATTCATAGCTAGTTCTCCTGATTTACTTTATATTCAGATGATGATTCATCCGGCTTTCTGTCACTTATTCCTATTTTCTAGTCTCGTACAATCCTTCTATTGGATAGTATTCCATCTGCACAGAATATAACACAGATTTCAAAGAAATGATACTGAAATATGGAAGAGTGATAGAAAAACAGTATCTGTAACGAACAACCAAATACTCAGATCGTATTTTCTTATCAATAGGCAGAAACTTAGCTCCGAAACGGGATACAATCCTGTCACGGAGCCAAGAGCTTTTTATTATGTAAGAATATGGTTTCCTGAAGCTCTGGGCTAACCGGTCTACCATACATTATTCTTTAGTGTTTTACCTCAAAGGGTTCCTTTATCAGACAACGGTAAGCTTTAATGATATTGCCGCTTACTAATGAGAAGCGTTTGGTATCACTCAGGTCAGAATCCCAAACGTAAGGCATGTTGTCATACATACTCCATCTATCCCAGACGGATTCCTCGAACGGCTTAACCGGAGCTGTGAATTGCACCTTCTTTTTGTCCATGCCAACACCTCAAATTATAAATTAGGTACCATATAAACTATATAACGAAATTTGGAAATATTCAAGCTAATTTTGTACAAATCATTCAGCTCAGTCTGCAGCTTATTGATTGGAGAAAGCTGAATTTACCTTCTTCTGAAGCTCTACCACTACGATTGGCATGATGGATAGGAGCAGCACGAGAGCCCATTGCCTGAAGGTCAAGGGTACCACCTGAAAGATGGTTGCCAGCGGTGGAATGGTAATTACAGCAATCTGTAGTGCAGAGCAGATCAGGAATGAATAAATCAATTTGCGATTTGTGAAGAGACCGATCTCTGCCAGAGAATGATTGCTTCTCATATTAAAGGCATGGAACAGCTGTGACAGACTTAAGACAGCAAATGCCATGGTCCTTCCTACCCAGGGAATATATACGCCGGGCTCCCCACCGGATAGCTGGTGTGATAAGGAGTCGAATAAAGCTCTCTGGTCAAAGAAGCGGAAACCGATTACGAAGGCTGTCAGTGCCAGGGAACCGATCATCACCCCTTCAAATAAAATCTTTAAGGCAAGGCCATCCGCAAACATACCCTTATTCGGGGGGATCGGCTTCTTCTTCATGATATCCTTCTCTGCCGGCTCGACACCCAAGGAGATGGCAGGTAGGGAATCGGTGACCAGATTCACCCAGAGCAGCTGGACAGCGACTAACGGAGTGGGCAGACCCAAGAGGATAGCGACGAAGATCGTCAGGATCTCCCCGATATTACTGGATAACAGGAAATGCACTGCTTTCCGGATATTATCATAGATACCCCGTCCTTCCTTTACCGCAGATACGATCGTAGCAAAATTGTCATCCGTCAGGATCATATCGGAGGCGTTCTTTGCCACATCAGTTCCGGCAATACCCATTGCACAACCGATATCAGCGGCTTTCAATGCCGGGGCATCATTCACTCCGTCACCCGTCATGGCGACTACCTCACCTTTGCTCTGGAAAGCCTTCACGATCCTAACCTTATGCTCCGGGGATACCCTTGCAAAAACGCTATATCGATCTATCACTTGGTTTAAGCATTCGGAATCTAACCGTGAAAGCTCATCGCCGGTAATAGCCTCACTTTGGCTGGTGAGAATTCCAAGCTCCTTAGCAATCGCTTTGGCTGTCAGAACATGATCACCTGTAATCATCACCGGCTTAATACCGGCTTGCCGGCATAACAGGACAGCATCCTTCACTTCTTCTCTGGGTGGATCGATCATGCCGATCAGGCCGATGAAGGTAAGATTATTTTCCAGTTCGGATGGAAGAGGCTTCTTAACGGGTTCCGTGAGATTTTTATAGGATACGGCGATCACTCTGAGGGCCCGCTCTGTCATTGAATTATTCAGTGCCGTCAGCCTGCTTCTTTCCGTATTGGTCAAAGGGTACTGCTTTCCATTCTGATAAATATGGGTGCATTTATTAAGAAGAAAATCAAAGGCACCCTTTGTGATGCTTCGGTAGGTGTTATCGGGGGCTTTATGAACAGTGGTCATCAGCTTCCGGGCTGAATCGAAGGGGATTTCAGACACTCGTTTGTAAGTTGAATCCAGATTTAATTTATTGGCTCCTGCGTGGTAGGCGGCAAGGACCAGAGCTTTTTCTGTTGGTTCTCCACTGACAGAGATCTGCTTGTTCTCCTGCTGCAGGATTGCATCATTACAGAGGGCTGCATGGGAGAGAAGAAAGCTCCCGAACTCACCCGACAGCTTCTCCTTACCATTTAGTGAGCAGAGCTCGGTTACAGTCATGATATTTTGTGTCAGAGTTCCGGTCTTGTCAGAGCAGATAACGGTAGCAGACCCCAGGGTTTCTACGGCTGGTAGCTTTCGAATGACAGCATTTTTCTTCGCCATGCGCTGTACACCAAGAGATAGCATAATGGTTACAATCGCAGGCAGCCCTTCGGGGATGGCGGCAACTGCAAGACTGACTGAGGTCATGAACATATCGAAGATGGGCAGTTGCTTAAGAATACCGAGGATAAAGATAATGACACAGATAATCAGTGCTGCGGTCCCAAGCACCTTCCCGGTTTTGGCCAGCCTCTTCTGCAGAGGAGTCATGGGGGTCTCATCCTCCATAATGAGCTTAGCTATATGTCCGACCTGGGTGTTCATTCCGGTCTCTGTCACGACAGCTAAGCCTCTTCCGTAGGTAATCGTACTGGTTGACAGTACCAGATTAATCCGGTCTGCCAGATTTGTATCGGATTTCAGTCTGACTTCTGCCACTTTCTCCACCGGGTGAGATTCCCCGGTCAGAGAGGCTTCTTCTACCTTAAGGTTTATGGAGGACAGGAGTCTTGCATC
>JAEZHX010000075.1 GCA_023436765.1 Bacillota bacterium | reverse complement strand
CTGACCGGCCCTACCACACCTATGTATATTTCACCGCCTGTCCTAGCCTGAATATCATTATAAACATCAAACTGCCCTAACATATGTCAACCTCCTTATGGTTATAGTTAAAGATATGCAGGGCTGTATCATTCTATGATATGGGAAATATACATGTTCACAGTGAAAATATAATTTTTGGATCTGTCACTACATATGGTTGAAAAATCATATAAATTTAGCAGGGCATAAAATGCTCTGCTAAATTGGGATTGCGAATTAAGTTTCTAGTCAATTTTAGTATCTTTGAGGCTTAATTTCAGTTGCTTTTATCCTTCCATCGTCCTCATTCCATATTAACCAATCATTTTTATTGTCTCTAAAATATATGTATTTTATTTCTACATTATTGGTAGGAATCGATATTTGATAATCAATTTTACCGTTGAAAATAGCGAAAAGTTTGTTACGATTTATACCTATATATAGGCTATCATCTTCTATTTTATAGATATAGCCTGCGTAAGATGATATACTATTTACTTCATTCAATCTGAGATTAACTTTATCCTTCTCCACAGTAATTTGATCGGCATACATTGCAGTAGGTGTATTGCACATTGAAAAACCAAATAACTTCCATCCATATCTGGAGAATACAGATAAAAGAAAAAATGATATCACCATTACAGTGGAAATTTTTATTATTGTCTTTACTTTCTGTTTCATACATCCCCCTAAGAGTCAGATGTTGCATTTCATACAGTGTTTGAAACAAATGATTTGGTACAATCCTTGCAGATATATCTTACAGCTTTCTGAAATCCTCCATTGCCTGAGGAGCTCCGGCGATTACAGAGCTGGGTTTGTCATAGGTCAGGGCCTTCCCTTCCAAATCACGGATTACCCCTCCGGCCTCTTCTATAATCAGGGAAGCCGCAGAATAATCCCAGGGCTGCAGCACATACTCCGCAAACAGTACATATCTGCCGGCAGCAATATAGCCAAGATCCAACGCCGCCGATCCGCTTCTTCTTATATCCAGTGAATTCTCATATAGCTTCTTTGCCAGCTCAAAGGAGCTTTCCATCCGTTCACGGTAATAAGGAGAGGTTCCGAAGCAGGTTAGCCCTTCCTTTAAGGATAGATTCTTTATCTTAAGTCGCTGCTCAGTCCGCGTAATTATGACGGATTCCTTTTCCGGCAGCAAGGTAGTATTTGAGATGACACTTCTGGACAGAAATGCACCCTTTCCCTTAACGGCATAGAACATTTCATCCTGATAGGGATCAAATACTGCCCCAAATACCGGTGCACCCTCCTGCATCAGTGCTACTGAAATTGCACTATGACGGTTACCAAAAATAAAATTAGTCGTGCCGTCAATCGGATCGATAATGAAGCAGCTCTTATGTGAATAAAGCTTATCTTCCTCTCCTTCCTCCCCGATGATGGCTGCATCCGGCAGGAACTCTCCGAGGGACAGACGAAGATATTCCTGTACCTCATAATCATATTTCGTTACAAAATTAGCCTCACCCTGTTTACTTTCCACCTGGCTGCCGATATCATTTGCCTGAAGCATAATTCTTCCGGCTTCCCGGATGATCCTTAGGAATTCTTGAGTCATTAGAGTACCTCCGAGTAGTAAGTCTGAACTGATCTGTTATACATCCACATATTTTGAAGCCTGGGCTCTCCACATGCCGGCGTATTTACCCTTGATTCGGAGCAGCTCCTCGTGGTTCCCTTCCTCAATAATTCTTCCCTGCTCCAGCATAATGATACGATCCGCATTTCTGGTGGTGGAGAGACGGTGGGAAATAAAGATCACAGTCTTTACAGCTGCGGCCTGGAGCATTGTTTCATTTAACTGATATTCAGCGATCGGATCCAGTGCACTGGAGGGTTCATCTAGGATCACCATTCGGGCATCCTTATAGAAGGCTCTGGCAATCGCAAGCTTCTGGCTTTCTCCTCCCGACAGATCAATACCGTCCTTCTCAAATTCTGTTGTCAACTCCGTCAATAAACCACCCGGAAGCTGCTCCAGCCTGTCACCGAAGCCGCTGAAGGACAGCGCCTCCCTAAGATTAGGCTCGAGTGACTTCATGACATCCTCAGCCTCGTAATCCAGTACTACATTCTCCCCGACGGTTGCCGCAAATATCTTAAAATCCTGGAATATCGTGCCAATGGCTTCCCGGTACTGATTTATATCATAATCCTTGACGTTAATGCCGTTATATAGAATGACTCCTTCCTCCGGGTCATACAGTCTCATGATCAGCTTGATCAGTGTTGTCTTACCGGCACCGTTATAACCGACCAATGCAATCTTTTCATTGGGATGAATCGTCAGATTGATATTCTGCAGGATATACCCATCCTTCCTTGTATATCCGAAGGAAACATTCTTAAGCTCCAAGGTACAGGGCTTCACCGGTACCGGCAGATTTCTGATACTCTTTATTTTCTTTTCATAGTTCAGGAAGTTCCGTATTTTTTCTATATATAAACTATTCTCTGAGATCTGAGGAAATATCTTGGTAAAGCTGTGAAGGCTGTGCTTCAGGCTTCCGGAGGAATTCCAGAGTACGATTACACTGCTGTAGGAAATCACATGCTGCACGGCAGCCCTGTATACCAGATATGAGATATAGATTACATCACTGACAAAATCATTGGTAATATAATTAGCTAGAAATTGGAGTAACGTCCGCTTCGTGGCATATTTTTTCTCTATGCCATAGATATTATCGTTCGTGTTCTCAAATTCCTCGTACAAAAGGTCAGAGATCTCAGGATTTAAACGTACCTCCTTCGCATATTCATTCAGATAGAATACCCTGTGGACATAGGAACGTTTCCGCTCCTGAGGATTCTTTTCCAGCCTGTTCTTGAAGTTAACCTTATTGAGTATCTGTGAGAACAGAAAGGTCAGCAGGAAGGAACTGAAGATAAAGATCATTGAGGGTGAGTCCGTTGTCAGGAAGAAGATACCTGCTGTCAACAGTGTCGTTACAGCATAGAAGAAGGCTTCAATGATCTGATGGGTTCTGGTGATGGATTTCTCGGCTTCTGAGATAGAAAGTACAAACTCATTATAATACTCCGGATTATCGTAGCATTCCAGATCCAGCTCCCTGGCCTTCTCATACATCATTTCCTTCAGTTTCTTGTTTATCTTGGGCAGAGCCTTCAGCGATACCCTATTCTGATAGATACCGCTTAAGAAAAAGGAGGTGGCCCAGGCTCCGAATACAATCAGCAGGAAACGTAAAACCACAAGAAAGGGCTTATGAAATTCCGCTGCTTCCAATACGAATTTAATGCCATAGGTATGCTCGAGGAAAACCAGACCGCTTTGTTTGATCTGCTCGAAGATCATGTAACACATATAGAACGGCGCAGTCCTGAAGGACAGCTTGATGATGAACCAGTTATTGTTCATCACCTTAGAGAAGCTTTGTTTTGTTTCTTTGTTTTTCGCTGACTTCCTCATTATGCCCTCACCTCCTGCAAATGCTCAACAGCGAGATAATTCTTCGCCTGCTTCTGATACATATCGGCGTAAGCTCCGTTCTGAAGCATCAGCTCCTTATGAGTACCCCTCTCGATGATTTCTCCGTTCTCCAGCATATATACCATATCCGCATTCCGGACGGAGGACAATCTATGGGAAATAAACACCATGGTTTTGCCGATGCTGTCCTTCTGTATGCTTTCGTACAGCTCATATTCCGCGATTGGATCAAGAGCACTGGAGGGTTCGTCAAACACCTTGATCGGAGCTTCCTTAGCAAATGCACGGGCTACAACCAGCTTCTGGAATTCTCCACCGGACAGAAGTGCACCCTCCTCATCGAATTCCTTCGTTAGAATGGTATCTATTCCCTTTGGTAGAGACATGACCTTATCATATACTCCTGCTTTTTTGAGGGCATCTAGGACGATTTCATCCTCCTCCGCCTTAGCAGAATGCATCAGGATATTCTCTTTGATGGAAAAAGCAAATATCTTGTAATCCTGGAAGGCCGCAGCAAACAGATTACGGTAAGCCTTCAGATTATAGTCTTTGATATTCCTTCCATTCAGAAGGATTTCTCCCTCTGTCGGATCGTATAAGCGGAACAACAGCTTAATGATTGTGGTCTTTCCCGCTCCGTTATGACCGACCAGCGCTACACTGGACTTTCCTTCAATGCTAAAGGACATATTCTTAAGGGTATATTCCCCGCCCTCCTTATAAGCAAAGCTGACATTACGGAACTCAATGGAGCGTATCTCTTCCTCAGGCATAATTCCGTCATAATCCTCCGGTAGCTTCTCCTTGTATTCCAAAAAAGTCCGAAGGTTCTCGATGAACAATGCCAGCTTCATGCTTTCCATGATATGCTCCGTAAAGCGGATCAGAATCCAGGTGGCTGAAACCATGGCACTGGACAGCATAGCAAGCTCTGAAAGGCTGATCGCATTCTTTACAATCATCCGATATGCCCCATACATCAATACTCCTTCAAAGATAATCGTGAAGGTGAAATAATTCCGGAACCATAGGGGAACGTTAATCTTCGGTGCAAAGGTATTTACCACCTCATAGATGCCTTCTATTGCTTTATCGTATTTCTGTTTAAGCAGTTGAAAAACGTTGGACAGACGCATCTCCTTCGAATAATCGGAAAGATACATTACGCGGTTTACATAATCAATCCTTCGCTTATAAGGAGCCAAGGCCTGATCCCGTTCATAATATCTCTTATTTACCTGATAGCCAAAAGCAAAGTTACCAATGATCGGGAATATCACAAAGAGCATCGCAACCTTATCAATCTGGTACATTTTCGCGAATACAACAACTACAGCGATACCGGCACAGAAGATACCGGAGAAGTTGATGAGAAGATTCATAAGTTTATCATTGGCACCGTCTACTGCCAGGGTATATTTGTTATAAAAATTGCTGTCTTCAAAGCAGCGCAGTTCTACGTTCCTGGCCTTCTGGTACAGCTTCCTGTAAAGCCTCTTATAGATCCTGGCACTTACCATAGGAGCATAAGCACCATCTATGTACGCACGGTACAGCGCTGTAATCATGAATAATCCTCCAGCAGTCAAAATAAACCGCAGGATATGACCGAAGCTCTCCGCCTGTTCAATTGCACCCACCAGATACAGAATGAAGAAAAGACTGTAAAATACCCATGCAAAGTAATCGGATGCGATGGATAAGGCTGCATGAAAGATGGCACCTTTGCTGATCTCCCACATCAACCGGATGGAATAAAAGGTGTTTTTCAGTACCCGTGTCTTTTTGATTTTTTGTTTTTCTTCCATAAATCCCCCTTACTGTTCTACAGTTTAAGATATAATAACATAATCATACTTTATATCCATATACTGCTAAAACATAATCCAGAATTTGAGACACCTGACACATTATAACACTCGGAGAACATATGTTCAATACTAAGTTAGAAAAATTTTAACTAATTCGTCAAAAAAGGAGACAGAATCCAGTTCTGTCTCCATCTAATTCTCTGTTTTTTAATCCCATTCCAGGGTCTTGTATTCCATCCGCTTATCTCTACCATAGAGATCAGCCAGTGCCTCACCCGGAGTCTTGCCCTCGAATAAAACCATATTAATCTGCTCTACAATCGGCATTTCAACGTCATATTTCTGGGCCATATGAAGAGCTGCCTTCGCTGAATGAACACCTTCCACGACCTGATTTACTTCCTTCATGGCCTCATCCATCGTTAAGCCTTGTCCCATCAAGTAACCGGCCAGTCGGTTACGGCTATGTCTGCTTGTACAGGTAACAAAAAGATCACCCATGCCGGATAATCCGGTAAATGTCTCGGCCTTACCGCCCATCTTCACACCGAGGCGGCTGATCTCTGCCATTCCTCTGGTCATCAGAGCTGCTTTCGTATTATCGCCAAGCCCTAAACCGTCAATGACTCCGGCAGCAAGGGCAATTACATTCTTTAAGGAGCCGCCCAGCTCGATACCGATAATATCAGGGCTGGTGTAGACACGGAACACTTCATTCATGAAAACATCCTGAATGAATCTTGCGGTTTCCTTGGTACCAGCTCCCACTACGATGGTTGTGGGAATACGGCGGCTTACCTCCTCCGCATGGGTAGGACCGGATAACACAGCAATATCGGCCTGAGGAATCTCCTCCTTTAAAACGTCGGACAGGGTCATCAGAGTCGAATCCTCCAAGCCCTTGGACACATTCACCAGTATCTGCCCCTCACGAATATATGGGCTTGCCTCATGTGCTGTAGCTCTGATATAAGGAGAAGCTACTGCCATGACCAGCAGATCCTTGTCAGTACATGCTTCCTTCAAATCAAGGATAATCTTAATATTCTTCGGAAGCTTGGCACCGGGCAGATTCTTAAGCTCCTCCCTGTTTTCCTCCAGAGTCTTTGCTTCCTTTTCAATCTTCGTCCAAATGGTAACGTCATGGCCATTATCGGATAGCAGAATAGCCAGGGCACAACCCCAGGTTCCAGCTCCTAGTACACCTACCTTACTCATATGGTACCTCCTTTGTTTGGATTCTTTATAGTTTTTATGATATCTTCTTATCTTCTATTTTAACTCTTTGACCCAATTTATTTTCCGTTCCGTTAATAATACGCTTTATGTTGGATCTATGCTTGATAAATGCCAATGTCATGAAAATTAGCGCAACAATTAGCATATGTAATTCCTTCGGATAGAAAATATAAACCCATGCAGGAAATAATACTGCTAACAGAAGGGAACCAACGGAAACATACCTGGTTAATGCAACGGAAATCACAAATAAGGGTAGTCCAACCGGCACAATCCAGGGATCAAAAGCTACCATGACACCCGAGGTGGCGGCAATCCCCTTTCCACCCTTGAATTTCAGCCAAAATGGATAGTTATGTCCAAGAACAACACCTAAGCCGGCATACAGGGTCAGAAGCTGAACATAGGATACCCCTATAAAAAACAGATAACGAATCAGGAGAATCGGCAGGATGGCCTTTAGCATATCCCCTACCAATGTGATGATGCCTGCTTTCGCACCTAATGTTCTTAGTGCATTTGTAGTACCGGAATTGCCGCTTCCGTAATTCCGGATATCTACCTTTTTCATTTTACCGATGATATATCCCGTAGAAAAACATCCAAACAGATAACCGAGTCCTAAACAGAGGATAATCCGAATGAGCATTTATTCATTCTCCTTTCGCTCCCTGATGATAAACTTTAATGATGTACCGGTAAACCCGAAGGCTTCCCTAATCTTATTCTCGATATAACGGGTGTAAGAAAAATGCATCAATTCCTTATCATTCACAAAGATGACGAAGGTGGGCGGCTTCACTGCAACCTGAGTAATGTAGAAGAGCTTCAGACGTTTTCCTTTATCGGAAGGCGGCTGCTGTAAGGCAGTAGCTTCTGCCATGATCTCATTCAGAACACCGGTGGAAATACGCATATTCTGATTCTGGATCACCACCTCAATGACCTCAAACAGCTTATGCATTCTCTGTCCTGTCTCGGCAGAAATAAACAGAATCTCGGCATAGGGCATGAAGGATAAGATTTCTTTGATATCCTTTGTATATTCGTTGACTGTCTTATTGTTCTTCTCAATCATATCCCACTTATTCACGGCAATGACGATGCCCTTACCGCGATCATGGGCTATTCCTGCTATCTTGGCGTCCTGCTCCGTAACACCTTCATTTGCATCGATGACCAGTACCACGACATCTGCCCGTTCTACGGCTGTCACGGTACGGATAATGCTGAAGCGTTCCAGTTCCTCCTTGATTTTACTCTTCCTGCGAAGACCTGCCGTATCTATCAGGATGTATTCCTTACCGTTACGGCGAATCGGAGTATCAACCGCATCCCTGGTGGTACCGGCGATATTGGATACAATGACCCTGTTTTCACCCAAGAGTTTATTGACGATGGAGGATTTACCGACATTCGGCTTTCCGACGATCGCAATTCTGGGGCGTTCATCCGCTGCTTCTTCGGTGTTTCCGGATTTAAAATGTCTTACAACTTCATCCAACAGTTCACCGAAACCAAGCTTGGAGGAGGCAGAGATCGGGAAGGGTTCCCCGATTCCAAGGTTATAGAACTCATATACGTCCGCCATCAGCTTATCGAAATTATCGACCTTGTTCACGACCAGAACCACTGGCTTTCCGCTCCTGCGCAGCATATCTGCCACCTTCGAATCAGAATCCACCAGGCCCTGACGCACATCGGTCAGAAACATAATGACATCTGCCGTATCAATAGCGATTTCAGCCTGCTTTCTCATATAGGTCAACATCTCATCCTTGCTGTCGGGTTCAATGCCACCGGTATCTATCATGGTAAATTGCGTATTCAGCCAGGTCACATCGGCATAAATGCGGTCCCTGGTAACACCCGGATAATCCTTGACAATGGAGATTCTCTCTCCTGCCAGGGCATTGAACAGGGTAGATTTTCCCACATTCGGTCTGCCAACGATGGCTACAATAGGTCTGCTCATATTGTTCTCCTGATTATATAGTAAGTAATAACAAATCGAATCTTCAAGTATATTTGGCTTATCTACCAATTTATAGTATCAATTATCGATTGAATGAAAGAGTTTCCATCTGATTGTACAATACGGATTCTGGTTTGTAAAGAGTTTTCAATCTGCTCTACGGTCACATCGTCCAGTAATACTGTCTCTCCGTTTCGCAGCAGTACATCGGGAAGCAGTAAATATTCTCCCAATGGAAGTCCTTTCAGCTGTGTGATAATATCCCCTCCGGTAATCAGTCCTGCCACCGTGATATTTTCACCGAAAAAGTCATTTTTGATCGTGTATAGGGTAACCGAAATATTAGGAAACCGTTCCTTTAACTTTTTCAGTGCCTGTTCCATATAAGGTGCAGCCAGGACACCGGTCACCATGGAGAGTTCCTTTCTCCGGTCATCTCCGCTTAGCTCCTTTAGTGACTCTTCAAATTCATCCTGGAAGGAGCGCAGCATTCCGACGCCATTCTCCAGCTGTGGATAGCCCTCATAACTGTCCGCATCCGGGATTTGCAGCCCGGCACTGATGTACCATTCATCCCCGGCATAGATAAAACGGGTCTGATAATGCTTTAAGAAAATTCCCTGCCAACGGTGGATGGTCTCCAGAACCTGAAACGAATCCTCCCTTGAGAATTTCTCCAGTTCCACCAATCCCTTCCGGTATTTGGTCAGTCCGACCGGAACGACGGATACACTCTGCATCTCCGGTAAAAATGCGCCAAGGTCATGGATTGTCTTCTCCAGTTCCTCCCCATCATTCCAGCCCTTACACAGAACAATCTGACCGTTCATCGTGATTCCACCGTCCTTCAGCCTCTTTATCTTCTCAAGGGCACTTCCCGCGAAACGGTTATGGAGCATCCTGCAGCGCAGCTCCTCATTCGTGGTATGGACGGAGATATTAATCGGAGATAATTTATAGAACAGGATCCGATCGATATCCTCATTGCTCATATTCGTCAGGGTGATATAGTTGCCCTGCAGGAAGGATAATCTGGCGTCATCATCTTTAAAATATAGGGTCTCTCTCATCCCCGGCGGCATCTGGTCAATGAAACAGAAGATACATTTATTCCGGCAGGAACGGTAGGAATCCATCAGGCCTTCTTCAAAGACGATTCCTAAGTCATCCTCATAATCCTTCTCAATCTCCAGCTCCCATTCCTCACCGTCCGGCTTCCGGATCACGACTGTCAGGAATTCCTCCTTGATCAGGTAATGGTAATCGAAGACATCCTTTATTTCCTTCTCATTAATCGAAATCAGCTCATCACCCGGAGCAAGCTCCAGCTCCTCTGCGATGCTGCCAGCTTCGATCTCTTTAATAATGTGTGCTTTTTTCTTCATATACATACACCGTTTCTCTCCAGCTGCATTCTTACTGCAGCTTTTATCTCTTAACCGGAACCAGGTTTTCACAACAACCAATCCGGACAGAACCATTACTATTGTAAGGCGAAAAAGGCGGCAAGACTGCCTCTCTTTCCCCCTGTTTTCCTATGGGAGAATAACAGGTCACAGTTGCAGGCGGTACAGACTCCTGAGACATGAATCCGATCTTCCCTGAGCCCCGCTTCCATCAGGATCCCTCGGTTAACCTCCCATAGATCCAGCTGGTAGCTGCCACTCCTGTTTTTCCTTAGAATTTTGTCTATATTATATCCACTTTCGGGAAATGCATCCTGAAATGCCTGTGCTACCTCCTCTCCGACCTCATAACATTCCCCGCAGATGGAAGGTCCGATTACTGCAAGCAGATCCTCCGGTTCGCTACTAAAATGTTTTTTCATTTCCTCCACAGTGATTTTGCCGATTTTATTTACTGTCCCTCTCCACCCGGAGTGCGTCAGACCGATGGCTCTATTCTTCGTATCCGCAAAAAAAAGAGGTACACAGTCCGCATATTTCGTTACGAGGGTAACACCGGGCCGGTTCGTTATCAGCCCATCAATCTCATCATAGTCCCTTGGTATATATAATCCTTTCCCACAATCCTCCTCTGTTACAAGACGGATATTCGTCTTATGTACCTGCTTGGAGATTACGATGGAATGTGGATCGACTCCGATACTTCCCGCGATCCTTTCATAATTTATTCTGATGTTCTCCGGATGATCCGCATAACCTGAGGACTCGGTTCCTAAGTTCATGGATTCGAACATCCCCTCACTGACTCCCCCGAGTCTGGTCGAGAAGCCATGTCGTACAAAGGAGAGTTCCGATAATGCAGGAAAGGTAAGATAGGGTACCTTAAGACTGTAATCAATCACTGCATGCTTACTGTTTTGAAATCGCATATTGCTGTCCTTCCTGTTTGAATCTTTTAGGTCTGAATACTAGTATGCCTGAACGTATTTCGTATGGAATACATCCGTACCATTTCATTCCTTACGAAATGTGCCACCTGATTGTATATTATATACCATCAAAAGCATTTTTGATCAGAGATATATCATGATCCAGAATCACCACCACATCAAAACGGCAAGGAGTATCCTGAGGAAGCCCATGAGTCAGCATATAATACTGGGCAGTCCGAATGATCCTTGTCATTTTTCTTGCATTTACCGCTTCGGCCGGAAATCCGTGACCGGTATTGATACGGTATTTCACCTCTATGAAACAGAGATAATCCCCATCCCTTCCAATCAGATCGATCTCTCCGGTTCGACAGCGGAAATTACTATCCAGGATGCGATACCCGTTCGTTACCAGGAATTGAGCAGCCTTCTGCTCATATCTGGTTCCTATCTCTCTTTTGTTCAACCTTACTTCCATATCTGCCCTTCGATTAAGCTTGTGCTGTGTGCGAAGCTTGTTAGAACACATTTCACATATCATATCGCAAGCTCAAACCTGTTAATCGTACTATGTACTATCGGTTCTGATCCGTACCCAGTTTTTCTTTGAGTCGGTCCATCCGGTCAACAAAGACCAATACCTCTGCCACTACATCATACAGCTCAGGAGGGATGCTGTCACCAAGCTCCAGCTTTGACAAGCTCTCCGCCAGCTTCTCATCCTTATGGATCGGGATGTCAGCTGCCTTTGCTCGATCCAGAATCCGATCAGCCAGATATCCCTTTCCGGCAGCAATCACGACCGGTGCTTCCTGCTCCGGTTCGTAGGATAGAGCAACTGCAGTCCTTGGCTTGTTATTCTTCTTCTGTTCGTCCATCTGCCTGCCTCCTAAGCCTTACATACTCTTAAGTTTTTTCTCAATATATTTATTCAGGTAGGTGAAGCTGCCTGTCTGCAGTACAAGGAGACCTGTAATGCCCGCTACGAAATAAAAGAGATCCAACTCCTTGATCAACAGGTGAATGACAACTGTTATGATAAGCTCCACGATTCCCAGCAGAAATAAATACCTGCCTCCAACCTCATTGGCATACCTCCAGGCCTCTTCATTCTTAGTCGAATGGCTGGTTCTCCAACCTGATTTTCCGCTTTTCAGCTCCGGGGTGCGCTTCCAGAACAGATAGCCGAGGATTGCGTATGTAATCGGAATAATGAACGAAAAAATCTTAACTGTCCAGATCATGTATTTCCCTCCTTCATCCATATAATAGAATTCTATCTATTTTTATTAGATACCTAACGATCTATAAAAAATTCTTCACAAAGCTTCTTCTATGGATCGGGGTCAGTCCCAGCTCCTTTATCGCTTCGATATGCTTTGCCGAACCATATCCTTTATTTTCCGCAAAATCATAACCGGGAAACACCTTATCATAAGCTACCATCAACCGATCCCTGGTTACCTTGGCAACAATACTGGCTGCCGCGATGGAGATGCTCTTCGCATCACCCTTAATGATCGGTACCTGCTTAATATGTATGCCCGGGATCGTAACCGCATCATTTAATAAAAGCTCCGGTGTGACGTTTAGATTCTGAATTGCCTTCTGCATGGCTTCATAGGTAGCCTGCAGGATATTGATCTCATCAATCCTGGGAGGCGGAACACTGCCAATCCCAAACGCAATCGCCCGGGAGATAATCTGATCATACAGCTCTTCCCTCTTCTTCTCTGAAAGCTGCTTAGAATCATTGATATACAGAATATCACAGTCCTTCGGAAGAATGACTGCACAGGCAATGACCGGACCTGCTAAGGGACCTCTACCCACCTCATCAATGCCACATATGTATGTATAGTCTGCATATTTTCTCTCATACTGCTTCATAAGCTCCAGTCTCTGAAGCTCCTTATGATAAGCATCCAACCTTGATTGATATTGATTGCAGATCGTGACTACGCCGCTTCGTGAATCCTCTCCGTATTGCTTTAATAGTACCGGAAGCTCAGGTAATTCTGCCTGCATGAATTCCAGTTTTATTTCGGATATTTTTTTAGTCCCGTTCTTTTCCTCTGCTTGCATCATTAAGTTTGCTGTCTCCCTCCGGTGTGTTTTAGGGCCGGGAGGGAATATTCGATATACCTGAGTATTGGCCTCCCGTATCCATCATAATCATCTGTCAAATATTTTACTCTTCGTTATCCGTAATTCTCGCTTCGGGATACTCTAAGGAGATTGTTCCTAGCCTCAGACTCCTGAAATCGTCCAGGACCAGCAAGGCGGCTCTGTCATAGTCTGCTTCTCCGCCCTTAATCAGGCATCCGCGTTTTAGAGCAATATGCTCCAGTACCGGGGTGGCATCCGATAAATTCTCCAGTTTTTCGAAGGGTTCTATTCCATAACGCTCTACCAACGCTTTCGGATAGCTGCCGCTTAAGAACCGGATCAGCTCCAGAGACAGCTCCGTCGTATTGATAATCGTATCATTGATCGAGCCGATCATGGCCAGCCTTAAGCCAACAGCCTGATCCTCAAATTTAGGCCACAGGATACCCGGTGTATCCAGTAATTCGATATTATTATTCAGCCGGATCCATTGCTTTCCCTTCGTAACCCCCGGTTTATTCCCGGTCTTAGCACTGGCCCTTCCGACAAAGCTGTTAATGAAGGTGGATTTGCCTACATTGGGAATACCCACTACCATTGCTCTAACCGGTCTGTTCAGAATACCCTTTTTCCTGTCCCGTTCGATCTTCGCCTCACAAGCCTTGAAGACAACATCCTTTACCTGCTTTACCCCGGTTCCGTTCTTAGAATTTACCAGAGCCACAAAATAGCCCTTACCCTCATAATAGGTTCTCCAGGCATTGGTATATCCGGAATCTGCCATATCGAATTTGTTCAGCAATATCACTCTGGATTTGCCCTTCGCCAGCTGATCGATATCCGGGTTCTTACTGGAGAACGGAATTCTTGCATCAACCAGTTCGATTATTACATCAATTAATTTTATATTTTCCTGCATCATACGCTTTGCTTTCGCCATATGACCGGGATACCATTGTACATTCATATTACTTTCACCCCACCGTCTGCGGTAGTACTTTCCTTATTCTTCTGTCTGCTCCTGAGCATTCTTCAGGTTCAGCTTATTGATAAAGTTAAACGGAGAGAGCCTAAGAAAGGCTTTTCCGATAATTTCTTCCCTAGTGATATTTCCGACACTGGCGAAGCGGCTATCCTCGCTGTTGTTCCGGTTATCCCCGAGGACGAAATATTCATTTTCCTCCAGGGTGATCAGTTCCGCAGCCAGACCGTAATTTACCATAGGCTCTGCATTTACGACATCCTCTACAATTTCTCCGTTAATCAGGATATTGCCTTCCGAAAACTGCAGTGTTTCTCCCGGAAGACCGATGATCCTCTTAATATTATAGTAACTATGCTCCCGACCGCTTTGCTTGAATACAATCACATCAAACCTCTTCGGTTCGGAGACACGGTAGGAGAATTTATCGATGATGATCGGTTCCTGATTGGACAAGGTGCCTTCCATGGAGATTCCGATGACATTTGTCTTTTCCAGTGCATAGTATATGATGAAATAGGCCAAAAAAATCACGGCTGCAATCTGTGCGACCCAGATAAACACATCAATCATAATCTTCATGACCACAGGTTTTTTACTTTCTCTATCAAAATCAAAGTCCATGAGGGAAGGCTCTCCTTTAACCAACTAAAATCCAGTCCATTATCCCCGACTGCTCCATGCCACAGTGACATTAAGCTACAGTATCGGGTTTTTCACAATCATTATAACTTAGATATCAGTAATATACAACAAGGATACCAAAAAAGAACGTATCCTAGGATGAGATCAACCAATAGACACCCCACCACTGACATACATGCGATAAAAAAGGGACATCCCAACCGGTATGTCCCTTAGCTTTTCCTATCTAACTAACTCTTTTACCTTAGCCTTCTTACCAACTCTATCACGAAGGTAGAACAGCTTAGCGCGTCTTGCCTTACCGCGTCTGGTAACTTCAATTCTGTCAATGCTGGGGCTATGCAGCGGCCAGGTCTTCTCAACACCGATACCACTGGAGGATTTCCTTACGGTAAAGGTCTCTCTTGCTCCGCCGTTCTGTCTCTTAATAACAGTGCCTTCAAATACCTGTAATCTTTCACGGTTACCTTCTTTTACTTTTGCGTAAACCTGAACCGTATCACCAACATTGAAATCAACAATGTTTTGCTTTAACTGCTCGGCTTCAATTGCCTTAATAATATCGTTCATTTTGTGACCTCCTATTAAATTTAGATGTTCTTAATACGGTTATGGCTAATGCCGTGTACCAGAGGACCATCTCATCTCACAACAACTTACTTTAACACAGAAATTTATAGAATGCAAGTGATATTTTTTTATTATGTACAGTTACTATTCAGCCCTCTTTGTTATTGATAAGACCGG
>JAEZHX010000061.1 GCA_023436765.1 Bacillota bacterium | reverse complement strand
ATTAAAAAGATTATGATGACCATTCCGAATATCATAGATCCCAGCGTACCGATCGGCAAGGATGACAGTGAAAATGTTGAGGTGAAACGGTACGGCGAGCCTGTGATTCCGGATTTTGAGGTTCCCTACCATACAGAAATCATGGAGAAGTTTAACGGCATTGACCTGGACAGCGCAAGAAAGGTTGCCGGTAACGGCTTCTACTACCTGATGGGTGATATCGCAAGACTTCATTCCGCAGTAATCTCCTATGCCAGAGATTTTATGATTAATCGTGGCTTTACCTATTGCGTCCCTCCATTCATGATCCGCAGCGATGTCGTTACCGGTGTCATGAGCTTTGCAGAGATGGAAGCAATGATGTATAAGATAGAAGGAGAAGATTTATTTCTGATCGGAACCAGTGAACACTCCATGATCGGAAAGTTCATCGATACGATCCTGCCTGAGACCTCCCTACCCCAGACCCTGACCAGCTATTCTCCCTGCTTCCGTAAGGAGAAGGGCGCTCATGGCTTGGAGGAAAGAGGAGTATATCGTATCCATCAGTTTGAAAAGCAGGAAATGATTGTTGTCTGTAAGCCGGAGGACAGCATGAAATGGTTCGATGTACTGTGGCAGAATACTGTGGATCTGTTCCGTTCCCTGGATATTCCCGTCAGAACTTTGGAGTGTTGTTCCGGTGATCTGGCAGACCTGAAAGTCAAATCCGTCGATGTTGAAGCCTGGTCTCCGAGACAGAAGAAGTACTTCGAGGTAGGCAGCTGCTCCAACTTAGGGGATGCACAGGCAAGACGCCTAAAAATCCGCGTGAACGGAGAGGATGGCAAATACTTTGCCCACACCCTGAATAATACCGTGGTCGCACCTCCGAGAATGTTGATCGCTTTCCTGGAAAATAATATGAATGCGGACGGTACTATCAATATTCCCATTGCCCTGCAGCCATATATGGGCGGGATGACTCTCATCAAGTAGAAAATAAATCCCAGGATGACTTGACCATAAATCCGGTCGAGTCTCCTGGGGTTTTTTTTACCCGACTAATTCCAATGATTTTTTATGAATGCAATGTTGCATCCTCTCCGATCAAATCAACAAGATAACACTTATGAATTCTACACATATAATAGAATGATCGTTATAAAAAAAGGCTGATTTTATGTTTCAAGATCAACGAAATATTAACCGTATCATGTCGTCCCTGAACAGGTCCTTTGCTGACTACTATTCAGAGTTCCAAAAATTTGGTATCCAAAGATCCGTCTCCAGACAAATCCTATCTAACATTGTGGCCTATGTACTGCAGAACGAAGATAATTACAGAGGTACCGAGGCAGAAGTAGCAGAGCAGTTAACGGATGCTCTGATACGAAATAACTATGCCGTATATTATACATTAAGAGCCTTTGGCATAACAGGTGACCGCATCCGTGAAATATTACTGAGAGTAATCGAGCTTATCCTAAGGAGGCCGCCTGAATCACAGCCCGGTTTTCCTTCCCCTCCGTCTTCACCTACTCGTCCTGCTCCGCCATCTCCACCTACTCGTCCTGCTCCACCATCTCCACCTACCCCTCCCGGTCCGCCATCCCCTCCTACTCCGCCGTCTGCAGGCTGGAGTAATTGGGAGGATCTTGGGGGCGTTCTGACCTCAGCACCGGCCGTAGCCTCCTGGCAGCCAAACCGTCTGGATGTCTTCGCCAGAGGACAAAATCAAGCGGTCTGGCACCTATGGTGGGACGGCAGGCGCTGGAGTAACTGGGAGGACCTCGGCGGTATCATCCTGTCAGCACCGGCTGCAGTATCCTGGGGGCAGAACCGTATCGATATCTTTGGTGTCGGCCAGAACAGGGCCTTATGGCATAAATGGTGAGATGGCCGCCGCTGGAGTGACTGGGAGGACCTCGGCGGTATCTTGAACTTCTCGCCGGCCGTCGCCTCCTGGCAGGAAAATCGTCTGGATGTCTTCGGTGTCGGACAGAACCAGGCTCTTTGGCATAAATGGTGGGATGGCAGTCGTTGGAATGACTGGGAGGACCTCGGCGGTATCCTGACTTCTTCTCCTGCTGCCGTATCCTGGGGACGAAATCGCATCGACGTCTTCGGAAGAGGACAAAATGAAAGTCTCTGGCACAAATGGTGGGACGGCAGACGCTGGAGCGATTGGGAGGATCTCGGCGGTGGCCGGATTACTTCCGGTCCTGCAGCTGCCTCAACCGGGGAAAACCGTCTTGAGATCTTCGCAAGAGGGAGACAGAACCAGCTGATCTATCGTACCTGGGATGGCAGGCGCTGGTCGGGCTGGCAGGACCTTGGCGGAGTCATAACCTCTGAGCCCGCTGCCGTATCCTGGGGAGGTAACCGTCTTGACGTCTTTGCTACAGGTCAGAGTAATCATCTCTGGCATATCTGGAAAGGATAAAATTTATTACAGGTAGACTAGAGTACCGAGTTACTAAGAATCTTATAAAACCCACCGAATAAAAACACCTCTCTGCCCGCAGAAACTTTAAGAAAGCTTTCTGTTCGGCAAAGGGGTGATTTTTATCTTCATCTATAGCCCACTGACATTCATATTCATTATTTTAACCGCAGCAGGTCCTTCATAGTAATTATCCTTCTGAAGCTCCTCGGATAGATACAGTTCCCGATGCAATTCGTTAATATTACCGGTTACCGCACCCCCGGTTAACGGTATCGTCCTTTCACCATCATAATACCATGCAAGCCGGACCTCTCCGCCAAAATCACCCGTCACCGGATCGACGTTAAAATCGGAGAAGGCAGCCACCTCAAAGTAAGGTTCCTGCTTCAATTCGCTGATTGTCCTGCTGCCGGGACTTAGCACCATGTTACGGATGGAACCGGTAGGTTCTACAGCCAGATAATGCGCATATCGGGTGTTCGCAATGTATCGCTTCAACACGCCATTCTCGAGTATGGTTACCGGCTTCACCGGGAAGCCGTCCTCATCAAAGCCTTTGGAGTAAGTGGAACCTACCAGATAGGGATCCAGCTTTAAAGTAATCCGGTCTCCCTTCACATCTTCTCCCTGAATCGCATCACCAATCTGCCAGGTGGAGCTGTGGTTGTATACGGAGGATGCATTGCTTTTCGAGCAGTAATAAGAGAAGAAATCCTTAACTGCATCTCTGGTGAGGAGTACTGCTGCTTTTCCCAAGGAAGGGGTTTGCTTTGCGACTGCCTTCTCCCTGCATAAGCGAATCATTTCATCCACCTCAGCCGTAATCGTATCCGGTTCAAACTCAGAGAAATTGAGACACTTATAAAGTTCAATTTCCTCTCCTTCTTCCTTCCAGGTAGTGATAAATTCCACCATACCGCTGTAGGTAACGGCATCTTCATCCACACCCTCTGAATTCACCACATGGGTGTAGATTCTGTTAAGGAATATCTCACAGGAATTAATACCGCCTTTCTCAAACCGGTCGTTCTTATAGACCGCTTCTGTCAACAGATTCATATAGTAAGGCAGGCTCTCCTCAGAGAAGCTGCCGGTCTCCGTCTTGCGACAAGAAGAAGGCTTCACCAGTGGATAATAGGGGTTCTTGGCATACTTAGCAGCAAAGGCCGCATCCTCAACTGCCTTTCGAAGCTCTTCCTCACTCATGGTTGGATGAAGCTTAGTTGTGGAGGAACCTTTATAAGAGGTTCCGTTATCCTCAAAGTCTATGTACACGGTTACGCTGTAATGGTGCACCCTTTTTGCCCGGTCCATATCCACATTCCTGCGGATAAAGAACAGCTCGCTGGCTTCCGTCATGGTTTCCATAATGACGTATCCGCTGATCACATCCTTTTTACTGTTTAAAATGCTTATGATCCTATCCAGCATTATCCCAACCTCACTTTCGTTTTGATATAAGGACCACCGTTTGAAGTCTTCACCAGTTCCTTATATCCTTTGCCGCAATACCCGACACCATCCAGAAAAACCTCCTCCGACACCATACTGATCGAGTTCAGCACCTCCGGAACATACCCGGTCATGATGACAGGAGAGATCAGATTCCCGGTAAGCTTTCCATCGATGATCTCACTTCCGACCAGTGCAATACACTGGATCCCCCAGTTCTTCGGATCCTCCATCCCACTGTACATACCTTCAATCAGATAGCCCTTTTGAACCGAGGCAATCATATCCTCATACCTGTCAGTTCCTGCCGCAAATAAGGTGTTCGTCATTCTGGCATAAGCCTTCCGTTCAAAGGTCTCTCTCTTCCCGTTACCGGTAGGTTCTGTTCCCAGCTGTAAGGCAGAGAGCAGATCAGAGATTCCTGTCTGGAGAATCCCCTCCTTTATTACAATCGTATCCGTACCCAGCGTTCCTTCGTCATCGAAGAGATAGGAGGACATATGCCTTGCGGCTGCCGCTCCCTCATGCAAGGTTGTCTTAATGGAAGCCACCTGCTTCCCCAGATACTCTGCTCCCTTGGCTCTGCCCTTCACGAACATATCCATCTCCACACCATGTCCGAAGGCTTCATGCGCGATCAATCCGGCAATGTCCGGAGAACAGATAACCTCATACTCTCCGGGAACTACAGCCTTCGCATCAAGCAAGCGGATACTCTGCTCGATCACCTTCGGATACAAATCCTGCAGCTCGCGAACCACATCATAGCCCCTCATTCCCGATACCGGAGCAAAGAAATATTTCACCTTATCCTCTCTGCGGGCTATGGAGTTTAATAATCCTTCTCCCAGGATATAGGACTGTTCCATATCCTTCTTCGCTGAGATAAATATTTTTGCGACGTGGATATAGCTGTAATTGGCGTGGAAGTTCACGAGTAAATCCGATGTTTTCAGGGCTTCATCCCTGATGGCGGTCAGGTCCCGGACCACCTGCTCCGGGCTGATCTGCTCAGGATCGATGTCCACCTCACCCAGGAAGCTTTTGTCCAGCTCCTCTTCCTCGATTATTTTATATGAATTTACTTTTATACCGTCTGCCAGCTTGTTTAATTTATGATGAATCTCTTCGATAATGGAATTAAACTTTTCCTCATTAATTTCATTAAAGGAATACTCTGAATAGTTCACACCATTATGGATTCGGACAACAAAACCCCGTTCGGTAAATATATAATCATTTACTTCAATTCCGGTTCTGCTTACCCTAAAGCTCTTTCCCTTGGTATCGGTGCCCAGTACAGACACATACCCGTATTGCTCCGAAAGCTGATGTACCAGCT
>JAEZHX010000023.1 GCA_023436765.1 Bacillota bacterium | reverse complement strand
AAATAGAAAGAAGGTAGTGTTATGTATCCATTTTATTTTGATTCTACTTATATATTAGTGTTAATCGGCATTATCATTACCGTGGCTGCTTCAGCTAAGGTAAAATCCACCTTTTCGAAGTACTCCCATGTCAGGAGCATGTCCGGCATAACCGGTGCTGAGGCTGCGGAGAGGATTCTCCATGCTTCGGGCATCTATGATGTTAAAATTGAACATGTATCAGGCCATATGAATGACCATTATGACCCTAGAACCAAGGTACTGCGTTTATCTGACCCGGTATACGGACAGAATTCCCTGGCAGCAGTCGGCGTTGCCGCCCATGAGGTTGGCCATGCGATTCAGCATGATCAGGGCTATGCACCGCTTAAGCTGCGGAGCACCCTGGTGCCGGTGGCCAGCTTCGGATCCATGGCTGCCTGGCCGATCATTCTCATCGGTGTTCTGATGGGCGGTTCACAGTCCTTAATAAATCTTGGTATCATCCTCTTCTCCCTGGCAGTTCTGTTCCAACTGATTACGTTGCCGGTGGAATTCAATGCTTCGAAGAGAGCAATTGCCAGACTCGGAGAGACAGGAATCCTCTACGGAGAGGAGCTTCAGCACAGTAAGAAGGTTCTGGATGCCGCAGCACTGACCTATGTGGCAGCAGCGGCAGCGACCATATTACAGCTGTTAAGGCTTGTGTTACTGTTCGGAGGAAGAGATCGTGACTAATCAAGGCAACGAGCGGGAGTTTGTTCTGGATATGCTGCTGGAGGTGATCGAGGGGGGGAAGCTCAGCCATACGATACTTCATCAGGCATTGAAAAAACATCAGGGGCTTGAGAAACAGCAGAGGGCATTTATCTCAAGACTCTTTACCGGTACGTTGGAACGGTATCTGACCTTGGATTACTATATCAATTCCTTTGCCTCCCTTCGGGTGGAGAAGATGAAACCTGTCATTCGGAATCTCCTTCGTCTCAGTGCCTATCAGTTGCTTTATATGAGCCAGGTCCCGGAATCCGCTGTATGTAATGAGGCAGTGAAGCTGGCAAAAAAGAGGGGCTTCGCAAAGCTGTCCGGTTTTGTGAATGCAATTCTTAGGAATATGACCAGGAACAAAGATAACCTTCCCTCCCCTGATAGGGAAGCAAAACCGGCAGATTGGCTGGAGGTCACGTATTCCTTTCCGCGGTGGTTGGCAGAGCTGCTCTTAGCACAGTATTCTTATCCGGAGGTAGAGGCGATGCTGGCTTCCTCCCTGAAGGAAAAGGAGACAACCATCCGCTGTAATCTTCAGAAGACTAATCCGGAAGAGCTTCGACGGATGCTCGAGGCAGAGGGGATAACCGCTCGGGACAGCGGATATCTGCCTTATGCATATAAAATCAGTAATTATGATTATCTTGAAAAATCAGAGGCTTTCCGTAGCGGATATTTTACTGTTCAGGATATCAGTTCCATGCTGGTATGTGAGGCTGCCGGTATCCAAAAAACGGACTTTGTCGTAGATGTCTGCTCGGCACCGGGCGGTAAAGCCCTACATGCAGCAGAGACAGCCGTCAGAGTGTCGGCCCGTGATTTGACCGAATACAAGACAGGCTTAATCGAAGAGAACATAGCAAGACTTGGTGTAAGCAACGTGGAGGTGAAGGTATGGGATGCAACCGTATCTGATCCTTCTCTTTACGGGAAGGCAGATGTGGTTCTGGCTGATCTGCCTTGCAGCGGTCTCGGCGTAATCGGTAAAAAAGCCGATATTAAATACAAATTGACTTCGGCTCAGTTAAAGGAGCTGGAAGAGCTACAGAGGAAGATCCTGTCCGTGGTGAAGGATTACGTCAAACCGGGCGGGATTTTAATTTATAGTACCTGTACTGTTAACCGTGATGAGAATTTGAATAATAGGGATTGGTTCCTGAAGCAGTATGAGTTTGAAGCCGAGAGCCTGGAACCTTACCTGCCGGCAATGCTACGGGACCAGAATACGAGTGAAGGTTATCTGCAGCTGCTGCAGGGCATCCATTCGACTGACGGCTTCTTCCTGGCGAGGTTTCGAAGAAAGAGATAGCCTGCCATGGATACCTAGTGCCATACCGGATAGCAAGTGAGTATCTCCTTTTAATGGTAATGCTGATAAAAGGATTGCAAAAGAGAATAAATGTAATATAATAAGAGCTTCGGACATACCTTGGCAAATAGACAAGTTAGAATGGAATAGGAATGTGATATTGATGACAGATGGACTAGATATTAAATCATTATATATGGAAGAACTGGAGCAGGTGATAAAGGAGCTCGGACAGCCCGCCTTTCGTGCAAAGCAGATATTTGAATGGATGCATGTGAAGCTGTCGGGCAGCTATGATGCCATGACCAATCTCTCCAAGGAGCTAAGAGATACCCTGAAGGAGAAGCTTCCGCTTACCGTCCTTCAGGAGGTAGATTCCCTGCATTCTGTTACGGATGGAACCATTAAGTATCTGTTTCGTCTAACGGATAACAGGGTGATTGAAAGTGTACTCATGAGGTATCATCACGGGAACAGCGTCTGTATCTCTTCCCAGGTGGGTTGCAGGATGGGCTGTACCTTCTGTGCTTCAACCATTGGCGGCAAGGAGAGGGATCTCCTTCCCTCCGAGATGCTGGACCAGATTTACCGCATACAGTCTGCCACTGGGGAACGGGTTAGTAACGTGGTCGTGATGGGAACGGGGGAACCTCTGGACAACTACGATAACCTGATGAGATTCTTAAGGCTGCTGACAGCTCCTGAGGGGATCAACATCAGTGCGAGAAATATTACGGTTTCTACCTGCGGAATTCCGGATAAGATCAGGGCTTTTGCTGAGGAAGGACTTCCGGTTACACTGGCACTATCGCTCCATGCTCCGAATAATGAGATCAGGAAGAAGCTGATGCCGGTAGCAAGGCAGTATGAGTTGAATGAGGTGATGGATGCCTTCAGATTTTATTATGATAAGACAGGCAGAAGACTCACTTTCGAGTACAGTCTGGTGGACACAGTCAATGATGAAGAGGAGCATGCGAAGGAGCTGGCAGCTCTGGTAAAGGGCCTGAATTGCCATATAAATCTGATTCCCGTAAACCCCATAAAAGAGAGAAATTATCGCAAATCCGAGAGCAAAAAAATACAAAAATTCAAAAATATACTTGAAAAAAATAGAATTAATGTTACTATTAGAAGAGAAATGGGCTCGGATATTGATGCTGCCTGTGGTCAGCTGCGTAAGAGTTATATAGATCAGCTATAAGAATGTTTCCACTTGGAGTTGGGAGGTGCAGGCTTGAAAGCATTTTCAATAACGGATATTGGGGAGAGACGGAGAATAAATCAGGATTATGTATTCTGTGAAGAGAATGCCATCGGTAATCTGCCGAACTTATTTATTGTGGCAGATGGGATGGGAGGACATAATGCGGGTGATTATGCTTCAAGATACTGTGTTGAGTTTTTTACGCGAAGGATAAGGGAAAGCAGTCGGACTTCACCGATTGCTATGATCGAAACAGCAATTACCGAGACGAATGAAGCACTTCGGAGCAAAGCTCTGGAACAAAGTGAGTTAGAGGGTATGGGAACCACCTTTGTGGTTGCGACCATATTCGGAAATGAGATGTTTGTTGCCAACATCGGTGACAGCAGATTATATGTGATAGGAAATGAGATAAAGCAGATTACGGAAGACCACAGCCTGGTAGAAGCAATGGTGAAAACAGGGGAATTGAACAGGGAGGAAGCCAGACAGCATCCAAACAAGAACATCATCACTAGAGCATTGGGAGCAAATGTAACTGCACAGCCGGACTTTTTTGAAGTGAACTTAGAAGAAGGGGATATTGTACTTATGTGCTCGGACGGCCTGACGAATATGTTGGAGGACGAGACAATTGAACGGATTGTCAAGGAGAATTATGATGATCCGGCAACGGCGGCAGATACTCTTGTAAAATGTGCAAACCAGAATGGTGGTAAAGATAATATTGCAGTAGTTATCATTAAAGTATGAAGAAGAGGTGAGAGATCATGTTGAAACCCGGTATGTTTATCAGTGATCGGTATGAAATTATTGACAATGTCGGTTCCGGTGGTATGGCTGATGTGTATAAGGCAAAGGACCAGAGACTGAACCGTTTTGTTGCGATTAAGGTATTAAAGCCGGAGTATTCCAGTGATAAAAGCTTTGTAAACAAATTTAGGGGAGAAGCACAGTCCGCAGCCGGATTGTCCCATCCCAATATTGTTAATGTATATGATGTCGGTGATGACAGCGGCCTTCATTATATCGTGATGGAGCTGGTTGAAGGAATAACTTTAAAGCGTTTTATTGAGAGAAAAGGCAAACTGGAAGTTAAGGAAGCAGTGGGAATCGCGATTCAAATCGCACAGGGCATGGAAGCAGCCCATGATAACCATATTATTCATAGGGATATCAAACCACAGAATATCATAATTTCAAGAGACGGCAAGGTAAAGGTGACAGATTTTGGAATTGCGAAAGCAACCAATTCCAATACCATTACCTCAAATGCCATGGGCTCAGTACATTATTTATCCCCGGAACAGGCCAGAGGCGGTTACAGTGATGAGAAGAGCGACATCTATTCTCTTGGTGTCACGCTCTATGAGATGTTGTCCGGCAAGGTCCCTTTCGCAGGGGATAATACTGTATCGGTAGCACTTCTCCATATTCAGGGAGAGGCAATGCCCTTACGGGACTTAGATCAGAGCATACCAATCAGTGTGGATAAGATTGTCCAGAAATGTATGCAGAAGAGACCGGAGAGAAGATATCACTCAGCCTCGGAGCTGATTCTGGATTTAAAAAGGGCAATCGCGAATCCGGATGGAGACTTCGTACAGATTCCTGCATTCGTTGCCAGCGATTCTCCGACGATAAATATTTCAGATGATTTAAGCAAAATTAAGAACGGTGCGTATCTGGATGAGAGCATGCTGGATAAGAAGAACACCGGTCATTATGCTTCCGCAGACGAAGAGGATGATGACCTGGATAGTATGGACACCAAGCTAGCCAAATTCTCAGCTGTAGGTACAATAGCACTGATTATTATTTTAGCGGTCATTATCATAGGTATTGTTGTATGGTTGATTTTCCCTAAGGGAGAGAAGAAGGATCCCGGTAATAACGGAACCGTGACAGAGACTCCCACGGATACTCCGACCCTGTCTCCTACTCCGCAAGCTGGTCCTTTAGTTGGAACCTATAAATTCCCGAGTGTGATTGGGTACACAAAGGAGGATGCGGAAGAGATTATCAAAGCGAAGGATCCGGATGCATTTATTACCTGGAAAGAGGATTTTTCTAACGATTATGAGAAAGGCTATGTAATATTCCAGTATCCTGCGGCAGACAGAGATGCAGCATACGGCTCTGATGATATCATCATTACGATCAGTACCGGGCCACAGTCCTTTACCATTCCATATGTTTATGGTCTGACCGAAGCACAGGCAGACAAGAAGCTGAAGGAATATGATCTGAAGACAATAACGGATTATGTCAACAGTGATATTGAAGCAGGTAAGGTAATTGAAACCAATCCGCCGAAGGATTCTTTGGTGGTTGCAGGAGACCAGATTACAATTATGGTGAGCCTTGGACAGGAGCAGGCAGTCATTCCGAATCTACTGGGCATGACTGTGGAACAGGCACAGAAAGCACTGACCGATGCCGGTCTGGCGATGGGAACGATCAGCTATGACTCCTCTGATCAATATGCTGAAGGTCAGATCACGTTCCAATCAGAAACTGCAAATAATAAAGCTACGAAGGGTACTGTTATTGATGTCATCGTAAGTACAGGACCTGACAGTACAGACCCCGATGTCGTCTATACAGGAAGCCTGACAATTGAAGAAAGTCCGTTCCAGTATGGTTTTGGTGATGGTGAAGCTGAGATTTATTTTGAAATGGTTCAGGAGGGCTATGACCCTGATCCGATTTACGATGGATTTTTATCCGTTAATGATTTCCCTCTGACCATTACCGGTATTATTGGAAATGATGCTTCTCCGGGTATAGTAACGATGTATGTGGATGGTCAACCGTTTATGATGCCGGGGGAAACCTCACCACATACCTGGACAATAACTTTTACGGAGGAATAGCTTGAAGGGCAAAATAATCAAAGGTATAGCTGGATTTTATTATGTTCATGTACCGGAAAAGAACCTTGTCTATGAATGCAAGGCAAAGGGGATTTTCCGTAATCAGAAGCTGAAGCCGCTGGTTGGTGATGACGTGGACATTGATACCAATGATCAACCGGAGGGATCGGGAACCATTACCGAGATCCATCCAAGAAATAATGAATTGATACGGCCGGCTGTTGCAAATGTTGACCAGGCTATGGTCATATTTGCAGCGGCTGAGCCTGCTCCAAATTTAAACCTGCTGGATCGTTTTTTGATCATGATGCAGAGGCAGGGAGTCCATACGATCGTATGCTTTAATAAGAAGGACATCGTAACAGAAAAGGAGATGTCCTTACTTATAGATACCTATGTTCGCTGCGGCTATGACGTAGTGAGTACAAGTACACTGAAGAAGGACGGACTTCCAACCGTATCTCAGCTTTTTGCAGGCAAGACGACAGTATTAGCAGGGCCCTCCGGTGTCGGAAAATCCTCACTGGTGAATGAACTGAAACCGGAAGCGAATATGGAGACAGGGACCGTAAGCGAAAAAATCAAAAGAGGGAAGCACACAACCAGGCACTCCGAACTGATTTATGTGGAAGAAAACACTTATATCATGGATACCCCCGGTTTTAGCTCCCTCTATATTAATGAAATTGAGAAGGAAGAACTGAAGGACTATTTTCTTGAATTCAAGGAATACGAGGAAAGCTGCAGGTTTATTGGATGTATGCATTTAAACGAGCCCGGCTGTGCTGTAAAGGATGCACTGCAGGAGGGGAAAATCAGCCACATTCGTTATGAGAATTATAAGGATCTGTACACTGAACTTAAAAGTATGAGGCGTTACTAGTTGATAAACAAAATTGAGCATTTAGGAAATGGATACCGAAGGATAAGGATATGTTTCCTAAGGGAAGGCATGGTAGAATAACATGATGAAATTGTCCCCATCCATATTGGCAGCGGATTTTAATATACTGGGTGAACAGATTAAAGTGATTGAGACATCAGGGGTACCCTATCTTCATATCGATGTTATGGATGGTAATTTTGTACCCAGTATCAGCTTTGGTTTACCGGTTATTGCTTCAATCAGACGGAATACGAACCTGATTTTTGATGTTCACCTGATGATCGAAGAGCCGATCCGCTATCTTGAGGAATTTAAAGCTGCGGGAGCTGATATTATTACAGTGCATGTGGAAGCTTGTAAGGACTTAAAGAAAACGATAGCAAAGATTAAGGATTTGGGTCTGAAGGCAGGGGTCACTTTAAAACCGGCCACCGGCTTGGATACGCTTTCTGAGATTATTACTGAGATTGATATGGTCTTGATTATGAGTGTGAATCCCGGTTTCGGAGGACAAGCCTTCCTGCCGGAATCCCTACAGAAAATCAGGGACCTGAAGACAATGGCGAAACAGTACGGAGCCGATTTTGATATTGAGGTAGATGGTGGCATCAAAGCCGATAATGTAGCTGAGGTGCTTAAAGCCGGAGCAAATGTGATTGTATCCGGGACCTCAATATTTTCAGGCGATATGAAGGATAATATAAATAAGTTCCATAAGATCTTTAAGGAATACGAAGTCTGATTCAATACAAACAAGGGAAACAGATCAGGGTGGTTGCATGGATATAACGGATCGGAAGGACAGAATATTAATTATCACCGGCGGCTTTATTGAGGAAGCCTTCTTAAGGGAGTTGTTAAGGAAGGAAGCCTATTCCATGATCATTGCAGCTGATCATGGACTTATGATGGCAGACAGACTTCATATACCGCTGGATTATATCTTGGGAGATTTTGATTCTGTGCCGGAGGAGATACTGAACAAATACAGGGAAGGATCCGTTCCAATCAAAACGTATCCGACTGAAAAGGACAAAACAGATACACAGATTGCTATCGAGCTGGCACTGAAGCATGCTCCGGTCACCATAGATCTGGTGGGTGCAACAGGAAGCAGGCTGGATCATACGCTGGCTAACCTGCATCTGCTGTTGCTTCCGATGCAGTTAAAGGTGGATGCATTCCTTCTGGACCGGTATAACAGGATCAGTCTGAGACACAGCAGCTTTTACCTTACGAAAGCCGGGCAATACGGAGATTACGTATCCCTTCTCCCCTTCACGGGAGAAGTAAGGGGATTAACGCTGACAGGATTTAAATATCCGCTGGAGCAGGTGACGATGACTTTAGGAAGCAGTCTCGGGATTAGCAATGAGATTGCTGCGGAGGAAGCCCGGGTGGAGTTTAATGAGGGAATACTGATTGTTTTCGAGACCAGGGATTAAATATAAGCAGAATATAGTGCAAACTTTTTGAATTTGCATTTCTAATAGAAAGAATAAGAATGATAGGACCATAGGAAGGAAGACACAAATGAAATTAGGTATCGTAGGTTTACCCAATGTCGGTAAAAGTACACTGTTTAACTCTTTAACAAAGGCAGGTGCGGAATCTGCCAATTATCCGTTCTGTACCATTGATCCCAATATCGGTATCGTTCCGGTTCCGGATGAGAGACTTAAGGTTCTGGGTGATCTGTATCATTCTGAGAAGGTTGTTCCTGCCATCATCGAGTTCGTTGATATCGCCGGTCTGGTGAAGGGAGCTTCCAAGGGAGAAGGACTCGGTAACCAGTTCCTATCCAATATTCGTGAGGTGGATGCGATCGTTCATGTGGTACGCTGCTTTGAGGATCCAAATGTCATCCATGTGGACGGTTCCGTGGATCCATTAAGGGATATTGAGACGATCAATCTGGAACTCATTTTCTCCGACCTTGAGATTCTGGAGCGCAGAAAATCCAAGACCGTCAAGAGTGCCAAGAATGATAAGGCGATGGCGAAGGAAACTGAGATGCTGGAACGCTTGATGGCTTATCTGGAGGAAGGTAAGATGGCAAAAGGCTTCCAGCCGGCAGATGAAGAAGAACAGGAGATGATGGATTCCTACAATCTTCTAACTGCTAAGCCGGTTATCTATGCAGCCAATGTGAAGGAAGAGGATTTGGCTGACGACGGAGAAGGAAATGAATATGTGAAGTCAGTCCGAGATTTTGCGAAGGGAGAACATTCCGAAGTCTTTGTCATCTGTGCCCAGATCGAGCAGGAGATTGCTGAGCTGGAGGAGGATGAAAAAAGGATGTTCTTAGAGGAACTGGGCCTGTCGGAATCCGGACTTGAGAAGCTGATTAAGGCAAGCTACCGACTGCTGGGACTCATCAGTTATTTGACTGCAGGACCGAAGGAGACCAAGGCCTGGACGATCAAAATCGGCACGAAGGCACCCCAGGCGGCGGGAAAGATCCATTCTGACTTTGAAAGAGGCTTTATCCGTGCCGAGATTGTTAATTATCATAATCTGGTGGATTGCGGAAGCTATAATGCGGCTAGGGATAAGGGGCTGGTACGTTCGGAAGGTAAGGAATACGTGGTTCAGGACGGAGATGTCATTCTGTTCCGTTTCAATGTATAAACATACGAAAGAGATTGCAATGATTGATTGCAGAAAGTGGTGAATGTGATGCAGATGCTTTTAATGACAGGCAATACAGATATTAACTTCCCAAATCTAAATCTATGGCTGAAGAATGTTCCGGACGGCTTCGATGTATTCGGATTTCATATTGCTCTCTATGGAGTCTGTATCGGCCTCGGTATGCTCTGCGGGTGGCTGATTGCTGAATGGATGGCAAAGAGAACGGGACAGAAGCCGGAATTCTATCTGGACTTTGCCTTGGTAGCAATCGTCGTCTCGGTAATTTTCACAAGATTGTTTTATGTATTGTTCTCCTTGGATGAGTTCAAGGATGATCCTCTGCAGGTATTTAACCTTCGAAATGGCGGACTGATGATCTACGGAGGAATCTTCGGCGCCGTACTGACTGCGTTCATCTATACCAGAGTTAAGAAATACTCATTCTGGTTGCTGGCGGATACCGGCTGCATCGGTTTGATTACCGGACAGATCATTGGCCGTTGGGGTAATTTCTTCAATCGGGAAGTATTTGGTAAATATTCTAATAATATCTTTGCCATGCAACTGGATCGTACCGTGGTTTCCGAGGATTACAGGATGGCAGAGCATCTCTTAAGGGAGAAATACGCGGGGAAAGAGACGCTGATCAACCGTATTCTGGAGATCAGGAATAATATTAAAACAGTGGATGGAGTGGAATATATCCAGGTACATCCCACCTTCCTGTACGAAGCTTTATGGAATCTTGGTTTATTGATCTTCTTAATCCTCTACACCAAGCATAAGAAATTCGACGGGGAAGTAATGCTGCTCTATATGGCAGGTTATGGTCTTGGACGCTTCTGGATCGAAGGAATGCGTACGGATCAGTTATTCCTTTGGGGCACAGCAATTCCAATCTCACAGCTGATTGCTACATTAATCTTTGTCGTTTGTATATCCATGATATTGATCAAACGCAGAAAATTAAGCAAAATTAAGATTAAATAGGACTAATTTCCTATTTTTGATCTTGTTTGACTATATATTGACATAATTTGTTCGATTTTTTATTTTCCTACAATATATTGTAAATTCATCGGTGATAAGCACAGAAATGCCAGTAATTAAAGGCTTTCTGTGCTTTATTTTTATTGATTTGCACTTGATTAATTCCCTAAATTATAATAAAATGGACTTATAAGTGGAGCAAAGTGGTGGGAAGTGGTGTATAAAACCACAAAAGTGGGACAAGCAGTCCAAAAGAGAAGCGGGGGAACGGCCTATGTTCATGGGCGAATTCGATCATTCGATCGATGCAAAGGGCAGAATTATTATACCGGCCAAGTTCAGGGAAGACCTAGGGGACAATTTTGTTGTTACCGTAGGACTGGATGGCTGTCTTTTCGCCTACCCGAATAAGGAATGGGAAGCTTTTGTCGCTAAGCTGCTGACACTACCCGGAACCAAGGAAGCCAGACAGATGCAGAGATACTTTATGTCAATGGCTTCTGCATGCGAGACTGATAAACAGGGAAGAATACTGATACCGGCTAAGCTTAGGGAGAACGCGGCCCTGGACAAGGATATCGTATTTGTTGGTGTACTGAATAAAATAGAAATCTGGAGTAAGGAACGGTGGGACAGCAACAATGATTACGGTGATATGGATAAGATCGCAGAGCATATGTCCCAATATGGAATCAGCTTTTAACCTTATTTTCAGAAATAACCTAGGACAAGCAATTTAGGAGCCCGTTTATGGCATTTGAACATAAGTCAGTATTATTGAATGAAGTGATAGAAAATCTGAAGATTAAGCCTTCGGGAATCTACGTGGATGGAACCCTGGGCGGCGGAGGCCACTCCTACGAGATTGCTGCGAAACTGACCACCGGAAGACTGATTGGTATCGATCAGGACGAGGCAGCAATCAATGCGGCAAAGCAGAGGCTGTCCTCCTACAGTAGCAAGGTTACGATTGTAAGAAGCAATTACTGTGATATGAAACATGTTCTGAAGACTTATGACATACTCCGGGTGGACGGAATCCTTCTGGACCTCGGAGTATCCTCCTATCAATTAGATACTCCTGAACGGGGATTTTCTTATAGAGAGAATGCACCACTGGACATGAGAATGGATACCAGGAATGACAGAACTGCAGGGGATATCGTAAACGGCTATAGCGAGATGGAGCTGTACCGGATCATAAGAGATTACGGAGAAGACAAATTTGCTAAGAACATTGCGAAGCATATCGTCCGTATGAGAAATGAGAAGCCTCTGGAAACGACCTTTGAGCTGAATGAGGCTGTGAAGGCGGCCATCCCTGCCAAACTGCGTGAGGGAACTGGTCATCCCTCCAAACGGACCTTTCAGGCGATAAGGATCGAGCTAAATCGGGAACTTGAGGTACTGAAGGAAACCTTGCAGGATATGATCGAGTTATTAAACCCGGGAGGAAGGCTCTGTATCATTACCTTTCATTCGCTGGAGGACCGAATCGTTAAATCGTGTTTTAAAACAAATGAAAATCCCTGCACCTGCCCACCGAATTTTCCGGTTTGTGTCTGCGGAAAGAAACCAAAGGGCATTGTAATTTCCAGAAAGCCCATTCTTCCTTCGGAGGATGAACTGGAATATAATAAAAGATCAAAAAGCGCGAAGCTGAGGGTATTCGAGCGTACTATGAATTAAAAGTCTTACAGCAGAGTTTGCGCTTAATGAACTATACGAAAGCAATTTAGCAACAAAGAGGAGAGCCCGGGAATTTTTCGGGAAATAACCAGCATTCGATGACATCTGAATACGCAGGATAATTAGACTTAAGTGGTGTGGAGAGGGGTTATTACATGGAGGCTAGTAACAGAAAAAATCAATTTGATTATCACAGGACAAGCTATGTGGAAGGAAATACCGTACGAACCTTAAGCGCAGTACCTGACAGAAGGGAGCTTAGTTCTACTCCGATTCCGGGGCGGCAGCCCTTACCGGAGAGAAGGCAGTTACCGGAGAGGCAGGAGCGCAGGTCACCCAGAATGGTATCCGGAATTAATATGGCTTCCATGCTGGTGCTTACGATGGCGATAATTACCACCTTATATTTCTGCGTACAACTTCTTATGCTTCAATATGATGTATCTGCCATGGAGAAGGAGATTATCTCTATGGAACATAACCTGACCACAATGAAAAGTGAAAATGATGCTGCATACGAGCAAATTAATTCAGCCTATGATCTGGACTATGTATACGAGGTAGCTGTCGGCGAACTTGGAATGGTTTATCCGAATAAAAATACGGTAATCACTTATCAGAGCAAGGATGAGGGATATGTGAGACAATATCAGGATATACCGGAATAAAATACGGATGAGATGAGGTTGAATACGATGGAAAAATATTCGGAAAAGAAAATCAAATCCTTTACCTCACGAATGCAAGCAAGATTATTGCTTGTATTTTGTGTTATAACTCTTCTTTTAACCGGTCTGATCGGTAGATTGATCTATATCATGCAGACTGACGGTGAACGTTATGCCAAGCAGGTCTTGTCCAGACAGTCCTACGTCAGCGCAGTGCTGCCGTATAAACGAGGCGATATCATGGACAGGAATGGAACAGTTCTTGCGAGAAGTGAGCTTCAGTTCCGCCTGATTTTGGATCCTAAAAAACTGCTTATTAATTCTGAATACATAACCGAAACAGCTGATGCACTGTACTCCAATTTTGGCATTGAGCCTGCTACAGTCAATCAGATACTGAAAGACAGGCCGGAGAGTCAGTATGTCATTTTAAAAAAGAACCTAAAAATAGATGAAGTGAATCAATTTAAAGAGCTGATGAATACCAACAGTCATATCAAATGCGTATGGTTTGAGGAGGAATATATCAGAAGCTATCCCTTTGATACTCTCGCCTGTGATATCTTAGGCTTCACCTCATCAGATAATACCGGTATCTGGGGAATTGAGGAATATTATAATGATCTGCTAAATGGAACAAACGGAAGAGAATACGGCTATTATGATTCTTCACTTAATATAGAAAGGATCGTTAAAAAGCCGGAGAATGGCAACTCCATTGTTACTACCATTGATGCCAATGTTCAACGGATACTTCAAAAAAATATCCAAGAATTTAATGCGGAGACCGGGAGCAAGAACATCGGCATACTGGTGATGGATCCGAATAACGGTGACATTATTGCCATGGCCTCCAATCAGGAATATAACCTGAACTCTCCCAGAGATCTTACAGGAATCTACCCGGAGGAAGAGCTGGCAGCCATGACTTCTGAGCAGAAAATCGAAGCTATGAATAGGCTATGGAAGAATGATGTAATCAGCTACGGCTTTGAGCCCGGATCGACCTTCAAACCCTTTACGGTTTCCTCTGCACTCGAGGAGGCTTATGTAAATGAGAATACCACCTTTTTCTGCGACGGCATTGAGCATATCGGAGGCTTTGACATTAAGTGTAACAAGAGAACAGGACACGGGGATGTAACTCTCGGTGAAGCCCTGATGAAATCCTGTAATGATGCCTTGATGCAGATTGCAGCCATGGAGGGGAAGGATATCTTCTATCCCTATCAGATGAATTTCGGCTTCGGACAAAAAACAGGGGTGGATCTTCCCGGTGAGGAAGCGGGCATCCTGGCGCAGGATAAGAATGTAACCGATCTTGCTACCAACAGCTTCGGTCAGAATTTTAACGTAACCATGTTGCAGATGGCAGCCGGCTATAGCTCTCTGGTGAATGGAGGCTACTATTATCAGCCCCATATCGTTAAGAAGATTGTGAATGATGCCGGTGCCACGATAAGTCAGATTGACAAGACCCTGATCAGACAGACGGTTTCGGAGGAAACCTCCGAATTTATTCAGAAATATATGTATCAGACTGTAGAACTGGGAACGGCAAAGCCGGCTCAGGTTCCCGGATACTCCGTCGGGGGCAAGACCGGTACTGCACAGAAATATCCCCGTGATGCTAAGACCTATCTGGTTTCCTTCCTGGGAGCTGTTCCGGCGATTAATCCGGAAATCGTCATATATATCATCGTGGATGAACCTCAGAATGTAGAAAAGCAGGACGACAGCTCCATCGCTACGAAATTAGCCAGTAAGGTATTAACGGAGATCCTTCCTGCCTTAGGGATCTATCCAGAGGGTGAGATTGATTATCTACTGCCGGGTGAAGACGATACTTCCGCAGACAATGCAGAGGGAGCAGCTATTCCCGGACAGGAAGGCAACAATGTACCCGGAGGAGAAGCTACTGCTGATGACCCGGAAGGATCAAACGGAGAGGATGATACTGCCTCCGGAGATGAACCTGACAGTGAACTGCCCGAAGAAGAGGCGGGGCAGGGAGATACCCAGGATAGTCAAAATGCAGGAGAAGGAACTACTGCGGAGGAGACTGGCTTACCAAATGGATCGGAGAGTGTAAACGGAGACGAAAATGGGACAACCGGAGATACGGCCTCCGGAGCAATAATCGATGATAATGCCGGAGAAAATGCAGAGGACGAGTATAATGGAGCCGCAATCGGACCAATGAATGAATAAAGAGACAGCATATGTAATAAAATGAAACGATAAGAGTTTCAAGGTTTGATTTGATGGCCAGAAATAGGACATTTAACAGAAAGAATGTATTAATCATCGTAATGGTTGTGATATTTTCCTCCATAGGCCTTATGGGCAGACTTGGTTATTATATGATTTTTAAATCAGGAGATTATGCAGCCAGGGCAAAGGCTCTCCACGAGAGAGAAAGAGCAATCAAGGCAGAGCGGGGCAGTATCTATGACCGTAACGGTGTAGAGCTGGCAACCAACAAACCGGTCTGCACCATCTCCGTCATCCACAGTCAGATTAAGGATCCGGAACGAGTCATACAGGTGCTCTCGAAAGAGCTTGGACTAAATGAAGCCGCAGTAAGAAAGCGGGTAGAGAAGAAATCCTCCATTGAACGGATCAAGTCGAATGTGAACAAGGAGATTGCCGATCATATTCGTGAATATGACCTGGATGGTGTAATGGTGGATGAAGATTATAAACGCTATTATCCGTATGAAAGCCTTGCTTCCAAGGTAATCGGCTTTACCGGAAGCGATAACCAGGGTATTATCGGACTCGAAGTAAAATACGAGGATTATCTGAAGGGCCTCGATGGTACCATACTCACACTGACGACAGCTTACGGTGTGGAAATCGAAAATGCAGCTGAGGACAGGATTGAGCCTCAGCCCGGCAATGATTTATACACTAGCCTGGATGTGAATATACAAAAATATGCGGAACAGGCTGCCCAGAAGGTAATGAAGGCTAAGGGGGCCAATAATGTAAAGATCATTGTGATGAACCCTCAGAACGGTGAAATCTATGCGATGGTCAATGTTCCGGAATTTAATCTGAATGATCCCTATACCTTAAGCGAAGAGATAGCCGCAAGGTATGCCGGACAGACCCTGACTGAGAAAGAGAAAACGGAGCTTCTGAATGGTATGTGGCGTAATGCCTGTATCAGTGATACCTATGAACCGGGTTCGGCCTTTAAAATTGTTACCGCGACAGCTGCGCTGGAGGAAAAGGTAGTAAAGCTAACAGATACCTTCTTCTGTCCCGGCTATAAAAAGGTAGAAGACCGCCTGATTCGCTGCCATAAAGCCGGAGGCCATGGCAGTCAGAATTTCGTCGACGGGATTAAGAATTCCTGCAATCCGGTCTTTATGGAGATCGGAGCAAGAGTCGGCGTAGATAAGATGTATGAATATTATGACAAACTCGGCTTATTTAAAAGAACCGGAGTCGATCTTCCGGGTGAAGCCAATTCAATTATGCATAAGAAGGATGTAATAGGTGCTGTTGAATTAGCCACCATGTCCTTCGGCCAGTCCTTCCAGATTACACCGCTACAGCTGTTATCAGCAGGCAGTGCCATCGTAAACGGAGGGAAGCTGGTAACACCCCATATCGGAGTATCCATCAAGAACCCGGAAGGAAAAACGATAAAGACCTTAGAATATAAGACCACCGAGGGTGCTGTTTCCAGTGAGACCTCAGAGACTATGAAAATGCTCTTGGAAGCAGTGGTATCCGACGGTACGGGAAAGCGTGCATATCTTCCCGGCTTTCATGTCGGCGGCAAGACTGCTACCTCCGAGAAGCTACCCAGAAGGAGCGGGAAATATATATCCTCCTTCATTGGTTTTGCTCCTGCAAATGACCCACAGGTCATGGCCTTAGTTCTGATTGATGAACCGAAGGGTATTTACTATGGCGGAACAATCGCAGCCCCGGTGATTGCTGAACTGTATAATAACATTCTCCCTTATATGGGAATAGAACCCAGCTACAGTGAGATTGAAGCGAAAGAATATAATGTTGGTACCTTTGTCATGCCTGATTTTATCGGGAAGACAGAGAAGGAAGCAAAGCAGCTCATAAAGATCTATGACTTTGGAGAGTTGTATCAGCTAGGCGAAGGGGAGAAGGTAATCGAACAATTCCCCCTGCCAGGCGAGAGCGTGGAGAAGAACAGTGATCTGATTCTTTACTTCAACTGAATATTGTATTTTCACATGCATTAAAGTATAATAGCTAGGGTTATATTAGGCCTGACGCAATGGCGGATTGGAGTTATGCAATGGGTTTTTCGGACTTTCAGTTGATCTTACCCGTTATCATATCGTTTGGAGTTTGTGTGGTGCTATGCCCACTGCTGATTCCCTTTCTTAAGAGACTGAAATTTGGACAGTATATCAGACAGGAAGGGCCGGAGTCTCATCAGAGGAAATCAGGGACGCCTACCATGGGTGGTATTGTCATCGTATTAAGCATCTCAATTACTTCCTTAATCTATATCAGGGGTCATAAAGAAATCGTACCTGTTTTATTTGCTACGATTGGTTTTGGCATCATCGGCTTTATTGATGATTATATCAAGGTGGTAATGAAGCGTTCCATGGGCTTGAAGGCCTGGCAGAAGATGCTGGGGCAAATTCTGGTCACTGCTATCTTAGGGTACTATCTGGTGAGTTCCATGGAGGATGTTACCCTGATGCTGATTCCTTTTTCGGGAGGAAAATACGCAGATGTTTCCTATCTGTTTTTACCGATGTTCTTCATAGTGGTCCTTGGCACCGTAAATGGTTCTAATTTTACAGACGGACTCGATGGACTTGAGTCCAGTGTAACCGTACTGATCGCAACCTTCTTCACAGTTGTTGCTATCGGTCTGCACAATGGAATATCTCCGATTACCGGTGCGGCTGCAGGTAGCTTGCTGGCGTTCCTTCTATATAATGTGTATCCTGCCAAGGTGTTTATGGGAGATACAGGTTCACTGGCCCTGGGAGGGTTCGTGGCCGCCTCAGCCTATGTCATGAAGATGCCCCTATTCATTCTGTTGGTGGGACTTATCTATCTGATAGAGGTAATATCGGTTATGCTACAGGTCGGTTACTTCAAGCTGACCGGAGGGAAAAGATTATTCAAAATGGCTCCGATCCATCATCATTTTGAATTAATGGGATGGGCTGAGACCAGAGTAGTAGCAGTATTCTCAATCGTTACAACCATACTCTGCCTGATCGCACTGATGGGACTGTCATAAATCATTGTAGGAAACAATTAACATGCCATAAAATTGACCCATTCGGATGTTACATCTGTGACTGGAGAATGGTTTACATTTAGATTGAAGCGTCCACAAAACGGAGGATTGGAGACTGATATGCAGTTAAAGGATAAGAAGGTCCTGGTATTCGGGGCAGCGAAAAGTGGAATTTCTGCAAGTAGATTACTGCAGAAGCAAGGAGCCTTTGTGGTTCTGTATGACGGCAATGCGAAGCTGAAGCCGGAGGATTTTCAGGATAGAATTGATATTCACCATAATTTTCAGGCTGTCTTCGGTGAACTGCCCGAGGAGCTTCTTCCTACCATCAGCCTGCTTGTGATCAGTCCGGGCATCGCAATCGATCATCCGGTTGTGGTTAAGATCAGTTCTATGGGAATCCCTGTCTGGGGAGAGATTGAACTGGCTTACCGTTTCTCCAAGGGTAAGATCATCGGAATAACCGGTACGAATGGCAAGACCACCACGACAACTCTGGTAGGAGAAATCATGAAGACCTACTTTCCTGAGGTGTATGTTGTGGGCAATATCGGTAATCCGTATACGGATATCGCCATGGAAGCCTCGGAGCAAGCTGTGTCAGTCATCGAGCTGAGCAGCTTCCAGCTGGAAACGATCCATGAATTCAAACCAGATGTCAGTGCGATCTTAAATATCACTCCTGACCATCTGGACCGTCATCATACGATGGAGACCTACATCAGTATGAAGGAAAATGTTGCGAGGAACCAGACCATGTCCGAGGTTTGCATCCTAAACCATGAAGACGTCACGCTGCGTGCCATGGCCGACAGACTCCATACGAAGGTGATCTTTTACTCCAGTACCGAGATCCTTAAGGATGGGTTATATCTGGAGGGAGATGAGATCTATTATGCAATGGGCGGAGAGAAGCAGCTGGTCTGCAATATCAACGAGCTTAGAGTTCTCGGAAAGCACAATTATGAGAATATTATGGCCGGTGTCGGAATGGCCATTAGCATGGGAATACCGATGGAGCTGATCCATAAGGCAATCACCTCCTTCAATGCGGTGGAGCACCGGATTGAATATGTTGAAACGATCAATGGGGTAACCTATTACAACGATTCCAAAGGGACCAATCCCGATGCCTCGATCAAGGCGGTTCAGGCAATGAAGAGCCCGACCCTGCTCATCGGCGGTGGTTACGATAAGCACAATGAATTCGATGAATGGATCGAAGCGTTCGGGGGTAAGGTGAAATACCTGATACTCCTTGGCCAGACCAGGGAGAAGATCGCTGAAACAGCCCAGAGACACGGCTTTACCAATATTATTATGGTGGATGACCTAAAGGAAGCCGTAAGAGTATGTGCAGAGAAAGCAAAGGATGGGGACGCGGTGCTCTTATCCCCCGCCTGCGCCAGCTGGGGCATGTTTGAAAATTATGAGCAGCGGGGTAGACTTTTCAAGGAATATGTCAGAGAGCTGTTGTAATGTTAAATAGTGCATGGAGATGTACTAAGACTTATTTGTTACTTGACTTAAAGCTTAATCAGATGAATCATGGAGGAGATCATGGCCAGAACTGCCGGTGAAATCAAGCAAAAGAAACTGCATAGCTATTATGACTACAGCTTATTATTCCTAATCCTTTTTCTCTTTTGCTTCGGCTTAGTCATGATTTACAGTACCTCTTCCTATAATGCAGAGAGAATATACGGCAACGCCACCCATTACCTGGAGAGGCAGGCACTCTTCGGCGGAGTCGGAATACTGATTATGCTGCTGGTATCCAAGATAGATTATCATATATTCATCACAAAACTGCCGGTCATCAGGCTGAAGCCGGTCACACTTTTATTTTGGTTCTGTATTTTCCTGCAGGTTTATGTTCTGATCTTTGGAGATGTCATAAACGGAGCAAAGCGTTGGATCAGCTTAGGACCATTGGGAAGGTTCCAGCCCTCAGAGCTGACAAAAATCGCGGTAATCCTATTTACCGCATACATAGTAAACATTGCACCTAGAAAACTGGATAAATTCATGGGCTTCGTAAGAGTAGTATTATTTGTATCACCCCTGCTTGCCCTTATCGTAATCGAGAACTTCTCGACAGCGCTGGTTGTATGTGTCATCATGGTATCCATTTGCTTTGTTGCCAGTAAGAAAAAGGCTTATTTTATTATCTCCGGAACTTTGCTAGCTGCCATAGGATCACTGCTGATTTTCTTCGTATCCTACCGGTCGGAACGTATTACGGTCTGGCTGAATGTAGAGACAGAGCCGAAGGGGTATCAGATACTGCAGGGCCTATATGCCATTGCCTCCGGAGGGATCTTCGGTAAGGGGTTGGGAGAGAGCATGCAGAAGCTCGGGTTTATCCCGGAATCCCATAATGACATGATCTTCTCGGTCATCTGTGAGGAATTGGGGCTTTTCGGAGCAATTGCTCTGATCCTGCTCTTCCTCCTGATGATATGGCGCATCTTTATCATCGCCATTAACTCACCGGATTTGCTTGGCGGCCTGATCGCCACCGGTGTCCTGGCCCATATCGCAATACAGGTATTAATCAATATCGCAGTTGTTACCAATACCATACCCTCAACCGGTATCCCCCTTCCGTTCATCAGCTACGGAGGCAGCTCAGTCATGGTAATCCTCTTCGAGATGGGAATCGTACTCGGCGTATCAAA
>JAEZHX010000008.1 GCA_023436765.1 Bacillota bacterium | reverse complement strand
GCACAGAAATGAGTATGTGTTACCGTATATCTGCGTTAAAGGTTAGGATTTGATGGAATCCGAAGTAAAAAGTTAAGGTGGAACCGTGCTAGAATATTAGCACCCTTAGTCAGAGATATCTCTGTCTAAGGGTGCTTTTTTGCATCCAAATTCTTTTCTTATGTTATCAATTTTATTACCGAAAGGAGAGATAGGAATGAAAGTGATAATGAAGAACGGAGAGATCATGGATAGTTCATTTGGAGAGTTCATAATCCAATCTTTAAGGAGAATGCACCAGCATTCTCCTTAATTGTTAAAACAACTTGATGGTCGGTATTTCACATTTCTTTTTTATTTCCCATTTGGTATAATCATCCATAACAATAATTGCTATTTGTTATTAACGGTTGATGATTCGAGAAGAAGAAAGGATTGATAAATTATGAAGGAAATAGGATTAGGAAATATCATGGTAGATTGTGAGGATGAACATAAGCTACGTGAATTCTATCATCAGCTTCTCGGATGGGAAAAATGTGAACTGTTCGGACAACCGGCAGTAAGAAGCATGAACGGAAGCGTATTCCTGTTTAACAGGGAAGAAGGTTACCTTCCTCCGGTATGGCCGGAAGAGCCCGGAAAGCAACAGAAGCAGATGCATTTTGACTTTCAGGTGCCGGATGTCACTGCTGCCGTACAGCAGGCAGAAGCTCTGGGTGCTGTGAAAGCAGCTTCACAGTATGGAGGAGAGCACTTTGTAACCATGTTTGATCCCGCCGGACATCCCTTCTGTCTCTGCGGTGAAGACAATTATCAATAAATAAGCAATCATATTAAGTCAGGAGGCGGAACATGTTATCAAAGTTTTATCTTCGTAAAGGAATCGGTTTTCCTTACCTATCGGTCCTGTTACTTTTAAGTTGCCTGCTGGTCTCCATCCCTACCTACCTGTCACTGAAATATTACTCCCTTTTCGGGGCTTCCGAATCCGCTGCATATCCCTGGCAGAATCCAATTACCTCCCTGCTGGAACATGGTTCCTATTTGGGTGAGCTGACAGGAGAAGGCACTCCTTTATTGGTACATCTGGTATTCAATCTGCTGGTCATATTAGTAATGGGGATTCTGGCAGAACGAATATTAGGCACCCTTAGATTCTTCCTGCTTACGGTAACTTCAGGTCTGGTAAGCTATCTGATCATGATACTGTTTCATCTGTACGAAAATGGTGCCTCCGGTATCGCCTGGGCTTATGGACCGGTCGTATTCGTCATCATGATTAGGCTGTTCCAAAGGAATAGGAGGCTATTACTTAAGGATGTAACCTTCTACCTCTCTGCTCTCCTGCTCTTTCTGATGTGGGTCGTAATCTCCATCATGGGCGGTATATCCACACTAATCTTCCATCTCGCTGCCACACTCGTTGGTGCTGTCTTCACCTGGTTCTGGAGAAGAGATATCCATGAGCGAACCATTAAAATTGCAGACAAGGAAGAGCTTCCGAAGCGGATAAATCCTATACTGGCCGCCTTCAGCACCCTGTTACCCGTCTTTATCCTTGTTTTATTAATACTATCAAATACCGGTACCATAACCTTAACAGGGTCATCGCAGACCGCGGTTCAGAACCTGTTCTATATTAAGGATGGTTCCATTTACCATACTCCTTTGGATAAGATTGATCTCAATAAAATTGCACCTGATACCTATAATAATGTCTCCCGTAATATCCTCTATTTCCAGGTAAGTGAGGACGGAAAGCATATGTTCTATTCAGACAATATCGATACGACGATGGAAAATGTCTGTGCTGACGTGTACTTCTGTGATCTGACTGACCGAAGTAAAGAAAGGTTGCTGATTGGTTCTAAAATAAATAACTATGTAATTAATCAGGATGGTTCTAGAATTTACTATGTGAAGGATAAGACCCTGTATCTCAATGACTTATCCGTGACACATGAGATTGCATCAAATGTAGATCAGTTCTTTATCGACAGAGCCGGTGACAGGGCGATTATTGTAACAAAGGAGGGCCGTTTGTTACTGTATACCGTTGATAAGGAAGTGAAGGAAATCGATAAAAATGCAGTAATTCATTATGCTTCAGAGGATTTGAATACCATCTATTATTTTAATGGTAATATCTTCTGTAGACTGATGGATGGTAAAAAGCTTCAGGTAATTGATTCTGATATCTATGCTGTATTACATCTGTACGAGGATGGATCCCTCTACTATCTGAAAGCAACCGATCAGACCTTAAGCGTATATAACTTGTATTACTATTCGAACGGTCAGTCAGCCCTGGTCAGCGACCGCTGTACCAATGTATGGCGGAACGAAGACAAAAAGGAACGTTTAGCATTGCATATGGACGCATTCTCCGGTACGAAGCCTCTGCGGTATGACTCCTATTATTGCGGAGATGACCGGCCAATCATGGTCTATTCCGAGCCGAAGGCAGACAACAGCAGCGATGAGGTATATGTATGCGGAGGTTCAAAGGTGCTGGGGAAGCTTGCGGATGAGAAACTGGACCGGTGCGCATACGACCTGAAGAATAATAAATTATATTATACCTATGTCAAGGACTTTGCTTTTATCAATGACTTGTATTGTGCCACACTTAGCGATACTGACGTTTCCAATATAGAGAAATATGCTGAGGGCGTATTTATCGCTGACAATTTCCTTCAGGGAGAATCTGTGATCTATTTTAAGAATGAGGAATCCTTTACGGGAGACTTATATATTAATCAGGAGAAGGTGGACCGTTTTGTAAACGTCCTGAATGTTCGCCGGGAGGAAGCTACCGATACGTTCTTGTATGAGTGTGATAATCCCGGCAAAGCCAGCACCCTAAAGTTGTATCGGGATGGTATCACTACGGAACTTGCTAAGGACGTATTCTGGTATCAGCAATATGCTGATGGCAGAATCGCATATAGCGTAGGCTCTCCTCCGGATGGGCAGCTATATCTGTATGATGGCACCGGGGAGCGCCTGCTGATTGATACGGGAATGGCCGTTATTGTCACACCGCTTGAAAACAAGTATTATAGCTACTGGGACAGTCGTCCGCCCTATGAGCTGGAGTAATAAACTCAGTTTGAGAGAGATCATAATATTCATTTAGGGTTTTTTCTTTTCCATATCCCTCTGCCGCTCGTTCCGGCATAGACCTGCTTACCGCTGATACCGAAGGAATAGACATCTATGTTTTCCAGGCCAGCATTCACCTCTGTCCAGCTTGTACCGTTGTCATCGGAAAGGAAGACACCTCCACCATAGGTTCCGACATAGATCATCATCCCTTTCGCAACAAGAGCATCAATATTGGTGTTTGGCAGCCCCGTGTTCACCGGATTCCAGCTTGTTCCGAAATCGGTTGACAGGAAGATACCGTCGCCTGGAGTAGCTGCATAGAGATTGTTGCCGCTAACAGCCAGGGAGAAGATCTGTGTATTCGTCAAGCCGGAATTCACTGCTGTCCAGTTTGCACCATTGTCGGTAGTAAAGAAGACGCCACCGCCAAAGGTTCCTGCATAAATACGATGATCAATTACTACCAGGGACCCCACATATAGATTAGTTAGCCCGGAATTAACCGAACTCCAGCTTACTCCGTGATCGGCAGAGCGAAAAACACCTCCGCCCAGGGTTCCGGCATAGAGATCTGTACCACTGACGGCAACTGAATAGACATAGGGATTATCCAACCCTGAATTCACAGCACTCCAACTACTGCCCTGATTAACAGAGCGAAATATCCCCCCACCGTTAGTACCGGCGAAGATCTCTTCCCCGCAGATGTTAAGGGAGAATATATAAGGATTAGTCAATCCGGAATTACACTCTCTCCAGGTTCTGCCGCTATCTTCGGATAGATATACTCCCGCACCGCTCGTACCGGCATAAATGGACGAACCGTTCAGAGCAATTGCTCCTACATGAATATTGGCCATACCGGAGCTGGACCTCCTCCAGCTCATGCCTTGATCTGCGGAAATAAACACCCCTCCGCCATTAGATCCGGCGTAAATATTCTCACCATCGGCAGCCAATGAATATATAAATGTATTCGATAAACCCGAAGAATTAGCAGTCCAGCTCGCTCCGTTATCGGAGGTATTAAATACCCCATTTTCTGTTCCGGCGAAAAGTTCTGTATCTTTAACAGTCAGCGAGTATACATATCGGTTACCTAAGCCTGAATTGACCGCTTTCCAGCTTATACCCCGGTTCTCAGACAGGAAAACTCCTCCGCCATAGGTTCCGGCATAGAGGTTTGTTCCTTTCCTCATGAGTGAATTCACTTGGAGATTGCTAAGACCTGTATTCATCGGACTCCAGCTACCACCATTGTCGGTGGATAGGAAGATTCCTCCCTCCTCCGTTCCGGCGTAGATATCCGTACCGTCTATTACTATTGAATTCACTGTTAAAGAAGTCAGACCCGTATTAGCGCCATTCCAACTTGCCCCATCGTCTGCGGAGATATAGATACCGTTAATTGTACCGGCATAGAGATGTGTTTCGTTAACCGCAAGGGAAAGGACAATGCTCCCTGTGAATTCCGATTCAACCATTTTCCAACTGTCTCCGTTATCCCCGGAGACAAAGATACCGCCGTTCGTTGCGGCATAGAGCATCGTACCTTTCCCTGCCAGAGAATAGACATTCCTATAGGACAGCCCTGAATTAACCTCCTTCCAGTGTAAACCGTCGTCTTCGGAAATATATATTCCGGCTCCTTCGGTTCCGGCAAATATATGGTCGCCCTCGAAGGCAAAGCAATGGATATAACCACCATAGGGGCCGTTCGTCGGTATCCATTCCTCTGATGCTGATTTCCTGGGAAGTAATAATAAAGCAGCAAGCAACAGAATTACTGCAGACAATAAAAACAAGTATCTCTTCTTCATTATTTTCTCCTTGGATCATATTATCTTAGTAAATTAACAGAGTATAGTTGCTGAAACAAAAGCCGCCCGCTTTCACAGGCGGCTTTTGTTATAATAGATTAATATTGGACAAATCCTAACCCCTTGTTCTTGAGGTTCTGAATAATTGTAGGAAGAGCCGAATTTGTAGTCTGGTATGCATCATGCATTAAAGGATTGCCGCCTGCTTGCAGATTGTTACAAGCATTAATGATTGATTGTGTGCTGGCACCATTCCAGTCCTGCGTATCAACGGTAGGCTGAACCGGTGACAAACCGAGTGCGGAACAAGCTTGCTGAATCGTGGAGTTATTCTCCAAATAAGGCAGACGAACTCTTGTCGGTTTGGGCTTTCCGGCATTCTGGATAGCCTGGCTGCATTGCTGCAGGTCATTATAAACCTGCTGATAACTCCAACTGGTCATATGGGAATGTGTCCAGCTGTGATTCTGGAGGCTAAAACCGGAATTCAAGTAAGCATTCCAGCCTGTCTGGTTGCTGCTGATCCTGTTGCCCCATACGAAGAAGGAAGCCTGGTTGACTCCATTGCTCTTCAGGATATTGATCAGGTTCTGTGAATTACCGTCATTCGGACCATCATCTAAGGTAAGGTAAACATTACCGTTAGTTCCTCCGGGTGTCGGAGTAGGGGTCGGGTTGGTGCCGCCACCTACGTCTGTCCCACTGATATCTAAATAATCCAAATAGGCATCCCATTGTCCATTGTCAGCTGTTACAACTAGCTGAATTTCCTGATTTCCGGTCCCATGGCTGACATTATTTAAGGTGTACACAGCCGGGTAGCTTCCACCATAGTAGAAGGTACCCTTCATCTGTCCTCCGATTAATAAATCAACTCTGGCCATGTTGGAGTTATTCGAACAGCCACGTAGTGAGAAATTATGTGTGCCACTAGAGAAATTCTGAGTAAACTTCACCAAATCATTATTTGCATATAGACCTACTCCGGAGAAGGGTGAGCTGATATTTCCTGTGTACTGGCCACTCTTGGTCATACTCTCGCACTCAACCCTGCCGGAAGTACCGCCTCCGGGTACAGGTGTCGGCGTAGGATTACCGGGAATTGGAGTCGGAGTAGGATTGACAGTACCTTCGCTTACAGTGATATTTGCATTGCCGCTGCTCTGATACCCTTCGGTCTCCATAATCTGGTAGTCCCAGGTGGAACCCATATTCATTCCTTTGCTTCTCCAAGCATTGATGTGGTTTGCAAATGTAATGGTTCCGGATGATCTCTTTGATGTCCGGACACTCCAGAACTGGTCAAAGGTAGCCGTACCGATAATGGAAGGCTGATTGACCCGCTGGGTCCGATATATATTATAGGTACCACCATCAGAGGTCAGGGTTCCTAAGGAGGTTCCTCCAGGAGGAGTCCAGGAACCATAATTCTCAACGACATAATATTCTATCAATGGGTTTTTCGTCCATCCATAGAGAGCCAAATATCCATTGTTGCCGCCATTAAAGCTTCCCGAGAAGCTTACATTCCTGACAGCTCCGGTACTCCAGCCTTTACCGCAAGTAAAATTAGTACAATTACTCCAGTTAACACTGTAGTTGCCCCCACCATTTAAAGTCATGACAACCGATCCACCACCGCCTTGGTTCCAGAAGGAATAATAATAGCCGCCATCGGTTCCGGTTTGATTTGTGGTTACCGTTGTTGCTGCCTTTGCAGTTACTGCAGGAACTGCAAGTGCTAAGCAGACCAGTAATGCTAAAAATAATCTGATCCTTTTACGTTTCATATGTAAGACCTCCTTTCAGATAAAACACTTAGTTTCTTAACAACTCAGAGCTGTTATACACCACTAAGGTCATGGCAATTGCCAGGTCATAATTAACAATCAAAGCTTCCCCTCTAAGCTTTTACATCTGGCTAGTCTTAACCTTAGAGTTGGTAAATATTTACAGTTTTATTCTATCATTATTTATTACTTTGTGCAAGATTTTTCCATTAGTATTTTGATAATTATTTGTTTTATTAATTATTTATAATACGACAAGCTATTTCGTTTATCGTTTTCGTAATATTTACCAATATGTATGTTTTTTCAGAATATTATAATCTTTATACACTTTTTTGAGCGAATATAGACATTTTCACACTCTCAAAGATAAATTACCAATATCTACATAATTTTAATTGACATTTGATGAAAACCATAATATACTGCATTACATAAGTAATGTAGTATAGCGAGGTGATTCTATGACGATTGATTTTAACAGCATTAAACCCATCTATCTCCAGATTGCCGAGGGAATTGAGGACGATATTCTCCAGGGTAACCTGAAGGAGGGTGATCAGGCTTACTCTCAGCTCATTATATCCAGAGAACTTGGCGTTAATCCTGCGACAGCTGCTAAGGGGATCAATGTCCTCGTCCTGAAGGGAATCCTGGAGAAGCAGAGAGGTCTCTCCATGGTCGTTGCACCAGGAGCAAGGGACCGACTTCTGGCTGAGAAGAAAGATAATAATATTCACAACCTGACGCAGGAGCTCGTCAGGGAAGCCCGGAAGGTTGGCATGAATAAGGAGACAGTAATAAAACTTCTGGAAGAAATTTTCGAGACCAGGGAAGGGAAGGAAGGAAATGACTGACTATATCGTATATACAAAACAACTGAGCAAGAAGTACGGTGGCAAGCTTGCAATCGATGATTTTACGATTAATATCGCAGCGGATAAGATCACCGGCTTAATTGGTAGAAACGGGTCCGGCAAGACCACCTTGATGAAGCTGATCGCCGGTCAGCTGGATGCAACAGGAGGAGAGCTCAAGGTGTTATCAGAAGCACCAATGGACAATCTGAGGGTTCTTAAGCATGTAGTTTATACCTACCATGATTACAGATATTCCAAGGGGCTTGATCTGAAAACCATCTTATCGAATTATGATTCACTGTTTGAAACCTTTGATATGGAGTTTGCCTTAAAGCTGTTAAAATACTTTGATTTAAAACCCGGTATGAAATATTATCAACTGTCACAGGGTATGGCAAGCGTCTTTAATTTCATCAGCGGCCTCTCCTGCCGGACGAAGCTTACGATGTTTGATGAACCGGTCCTAGGGATGGATGTCTCCGTAAGAAAATCCATTTACGAGGTTCTCTTAAGAGATTATACCGAGCATCCGAGAAGCATTATCATCTCAAGCCATCTGATATCGGAACTGGAGGGCGTTCTGTCAGATATCATATTAATTGATAACGGTAAGCCGGTATTATACGACACCATCGATAATATCAGAGAATATGCTTATCGTTTCGACGGAGCAAGAAACAGGCTTGAAGCCTTCAATCAAGGAAAGGATATCATCTATTCAAAGTCCGGGGATGTCGGAAGCTACTCCGTTCTTCGTGGTCCCTTATCTGAGAGCCTAATCAATGAAAGCAAGCAATATCATCTGGAGTTATCCCAGGTCAGAGTCGAGGACTTATTTGTATACCTGACAAAGCAGAATAAGGAGGTGGAGTTAGAATGTTTATGGGAAACGACGAAATAAAGAACACTTATGCATTAACTGTAATAAAATTCAGATCCACCAGAACTTATATGCTAAAATCGTTACTATTGATCGGTCTGGCATTTGTGGCAATATTAATTCCCAGCATAGTTAATGTTCTGAAGTATGAGGCTCCGGTCACAGATATCAGAATATATGATTATTCAGCATTTCTCTTACTTGGGTTGTTAGGAGGTGCATTGATCTCCTGTATCAGATATAAGCATATGAGTGATTACTATAGTGTGTTCCCTCAGACCGGTACCAGCCGTTTTCTGTCAACCCAGTTTATCCTGTATCTGTGGTTGGCATTTGTCAGCCTTCTCTCTCTGGTAGTGTATATGATACAGTTCGTCATCTTCAAGCTGCTCTCTATGCTGAACAGCAATATCATCCTTGCCTTTCGGGCGGACCTTGGCTTAGTCCTCACAGGAGTCTTCATCTTCTTCCTGTACGGAATGATCATGATCTCCTTCTTCTCCTTGATGGCTACTCTGATCAGGAAATTCAACGAGATTGCTATCGCAATTCTCATGATTATCGCTGCTATTCTAATAACCAGTGAAGAGGGTCTCTTTAAAACGATTGCAAATATATCAAGCTTTTTAACCAAGGAACCAAAGATTAGTATATTCCTTATGAAGGGTTTATTGGTCTGGCTGATACTTTTTGTCACTGCATTTTTGGTGAACCGATCGACAGTATACTATAAAACCCAACGTAAATATAAGAATTCCATTGTTACTGCCGTAGGAGTTGCCTCATTAATCCTGATCAGCATTGTCCGTGCCGGCATTTCTGTGGATGGAAGGAACATCGTAATTACCAATTCCTTTAAAAATTTTAGCTTTCACGATGATGAGTATGATATATGGCAGGATAAGACGATCCTATTGGATGCCTCCGACTACAAAGACCTAAGTCCGATTACAGTTACCACGAATTTTGATCTCAGTGATAATATGATGACACCAGCCAATGAACATATTATTCCCTTTGGAGATACGATTGAAATACGTTATCGGCTACCGGTCCACATCATGAATTATTATAACCTAACAGAGTTAACAAATCCTACGTTTACAGCCAAATTAGAGGATCATAAGCTGATTCTTGATTATAGCTATCATAAGAATACGAAGGTTATATTCCTATCCCCCTGGTTCGTAATGAAGCAGTTCGAGAAGTATCAGGATAAGAATCTCTTTTTCAGAGTATCGGATTTTTATACTACTAACTCAAAAGGCACCGGACACGTTGATATATCACCAAGATAACGATTCAAAAAATGTCAGCTTCGCAGATATTTTGAAGCATGTATTGCAAGAAGGAATGACAGTCATTTGCTGTCATTCCTTCTTTGTTGTTACTTTACCTTTCATTAACGTTATTCGCGTAATTCGCTTGAATAATTCCGTGAACAACTGCCCCTCCGGCAAAAGCTACTACAATATATTAAGACCCATAGTCCATAATCATTCTATACTTGACAAACATTTCCCATTACTTTATATTCTGATTAGATTTCTGTCTCAACCCTTCCCTCCTTAACTGACAAACTGAAGGGTGGAGAGAATTTCATCTGGCAGAAGGTTGGCGGTGGTCACAGCTTTGATGTTTGGTATCTGGGCTTCTTTAACTTTGCTCAGATTGCTTTCAGTCATACGAAAGGGGAATCACTATGGAGCTACTAAAGCAATGGGATATAGAAGGATCAGCGATCACCCTACTTCAGGAAAAGGTTTGGAGTATAGACTCATCCTACATTCTCAAAGCCTATGAGAATGAAGAGGAATGTCAGAAGATCATATATTTATATCAGGAATTTATGCGATCCGGTATTCCTATTCCGGAAGTCATTCCTACGAAATTCGGTGATAACTATGCCATTCAGGACGCCGCCTATCATATACTGACTCGACGGCTGAACGGTAATCATTTATTGAAGGAAGATATCATAAGTAATCCCTTGCTTGCTCACCATATCGGAACAGTAATAGCCAAACTGCATCAGGCCTTTGCCGAAATAACGGGGCAAATCAAGCTGCTAGATAATGATTTTATGAAGGAGCTGACGGGCTGGATTACAGAAAGCATTCAAAAGCATGCAGCCGGCAGCTTTACTCATACCATCCTGAAGGATTGTGTGTCGGAGCTTGGGTCGGTATATGATAAACTGGAACGACATCTGATCCACCGGGATCTGCATCTGGGAAATCTGCTGTTCGAGGGTAATGAGGTCACAGGCTATATAGACTTCGATCTGTCTCAGATCAATGTCAGGATCTTCGATATCGCTTACCTATGCGCAGGCTGGGCGGTAGATCAGGTACAGGATAGTTTGTTTATGACAGGCTGGAAGCAGGCCTTACAGTCTATCATCGCAGGATATCAGGAGGAACAGCCGCTTTCAGTCTTAGAGAGGAATGCAATGGGAGTTATGATGTGCAGTATTGAGCTCTTATTTGTAGCATATTTTAGAAGTATCAACGATACAGTTAATTCCTCCAAATCGGAGGAATGCTTGAAATGGTTGTGGGAGAACCGCAAGAATATGATAGAATAAGGAGAGATCACAAATGAAAGTAATTATGTATGGCGCGGGAATTTGCATGGATTGTGTGAGCGCGAAGGAGCTGTTGAGTGGGTATCCTCAGATTCATCTTGATTATAGGAGTATTACTGACAGTACAAAGACATTAAAGGAATTCCTATCCTACCGGGATCGGGAGGAGGTGTTCACCTCTGTCAAAGAGAATGGAAAAATCGGTATTCCTTTCTTCCTTCTGGAGGATGGAACGATGACCCTTGAGGTCACAGATATCGTAGCTACGGAGAGTACTGCTACAGAACAGACAGGGGGCAGCTGCTCCATCGACGGTAAGGGTAACTGCTAAAGGATAAAGAGAGGAAACACCATGGAACGATATGTTAGTCTGTCCGAGATATCGGATGGTAAACTATATGAGCTGAATGATCTGGTGAAGGCAGGCTGCAATGGCTGTAAGGGTTGCTCTGCCTGCTGCCGGGGCATGGGGAATACCGTGGTACTCGATCCGCTGGACATCAGTCTATTAACGAGGCATCTGAATATGACCTTTGAGGAATTAATGGCCGATAAGATAGAACTGAGCGTGATGGATGGTATCGCTCTGCCCAACCTTAAGATGGCCGGAGCTACCGAAAGCTGCTCCTTCTTAAATAGTGAAGGCCGCTGTGAGATCCACCCCTTCCGTCCGGGCTTCTGCAGGCTCTTTCCCCTGGGACGGTATTATGAGAATGACAGCTTCCATTACATACTCCAGATCCATGAATGCCCCTATCCCAACAAAACAAAGGTCAAGGTCCGCAAGTGGATCGACATTCCTGATATCAAGGAATATGAACCGTATGTGCTGCAATGGCATTCCTTCCTGAAGGACCTGAAAGCTATTATGGGTAAAACACAGGATCTAACTGTGCTGAAGCAGCTTAATCTCTATACCTTAAAGCTATTCTTCATGAAGTCCTATGAGAAAGACACTGATTTCTACCCTCAGTTCTACGAGAGATTAGCGCAGGCAAGAGAAGTTATAGCCTCCCTGGAATAGGGAAGACTTAAGTTGCCTTCGGATTTTAAGCATTGGACATCACGATATCCGCTGAATTGCTTAAATTTTCTTGTCTTAAAACCGTATCTTGTAATTGACATTTTCTAAAGTTTTGATATACTTTTCATATATCAATGGGGCATTAGCGCAGTTGGGAGCGCACCACACTGGCAGTGTGGGGGTCAGGGGTTCAAGTCCCCTATGCTCCATTTTAGAAGTCAAAAACGAATACTGTCTATTTTATAGGTGATTGCAATAACAGTTTATTTTGACTAAAGTAAAAAGCGATTAAGTGTAACTTAATCGCTTTTTTAGTGCATAACTTTATAAATTGTAGTATGTTTGAATAAACTACTAACATTTATTATGAACACAACTTATCATCCGATAAACAGACACCAATGGACACCGTATTTATCGATAACATCTGTCATGAGCGGACTGAAAAAGCATGGCCCTAACGGCTCAAGAATATTACCCCCGTCTTTCATTTTCTCATATGCACGTTCAATGATATGCTCTTCTCCGGGTTCAAACTGCATACAGAATTGCATTGTATTTCC
>JAEZHX010000243.1 GCA_023436765.1 Bacillota bacterium | reverse complement strand
CCGTCTGCTTTTACTACTGCCGCTGTTCCAGCACTTGTGGCAGATCCAGTTCCTACACTCACTTGTGCTGTTACTGTTACAGTTATTACTTTTGTAATATCAGCCTCTACTAATGTATAAGTTGATGCTGTTGCTCCTACTATTGCAACTCCGTCACGGTTCCACTGATAAGTTGGTGTTCCCGCATTGGTTAATCCTGATATATCTGCTGTTAATGTTGCACCAAATTTTGCAGCTCCGGTAATTGCCACAGTTCCTGTCATTGCCGGTAATGGTGCTGCATCAGTCGTAAAGGTAATCGTTGCTACGACCGAAGCATTCAACGCAGCATCTTCTACGATCACGTATGCTTTGTATGCGGTTGAAGCACTCAGACCGGTAACATTGGCAGTGTTCGATGCTGCTGTAGCTACTGCAGTGCCTTTCGCTACCGCTGTACCCTGTGCTTTAATGGTCGCTGCATTAGGAGCAGAAGCTGCCGCCGCATACACCAGGTAGTAATAGGTTCCTGCTTCACCTGATGTGAAGTTTAAGGTAGTTGCGTTATGGGTTGTTCCACTGGCACTGGTTAAACTCAATATCGGTGCGGTGGTATCCGGCGCTGCTGCTGTTGCCGGGAATACTGCTGTCACTATGCTTGAGTAAGCATGATTAGTTGCTACGGCCCCTTCCACTGTGAAGAAGTTCATTTCTACGTTTGTTGCGGTATAGCCTTTTTTTGCTGTGATCATTATTGTCGCTGTATAAACTGTGTCTGCTGCAAATGTTGCGTGTGTAGGATGCCATGTTACAGTTCCTGTATATTGGTTTGTTTCTGTTATTGTAGTTACCGGAGTTGCTCCTGTGACAGGTGCTGTTACTCCTGTAATCGTTGAGTTGTTTATATCATCGTCTTTCTGATTGTTTATCGTAACTTCCAAAGTTCCATTAACTGATGGTGTGCTTACAGATGTTGCCTTTACAGTGACAGTTCCATTGAATACCGCTGTCAGCAAACCTGTGTTACTGATTGTTGCTTTATCTGTTGTTGAACCATCTGTTTCTGTTACTGACCATGTTACTGATTTGATGCTTGCGTTTGTTGGACTAACTTCAGCAATCATTTGTAATGTACCATTATCAGTGGTTATTGTTGTAGCATCACCGGTACCTTTCACACTAATACTGCTTACCGTTACAACCGGACTAGGAGGGAAATAGGGGGCGGGGATAATGGTTGGGGTTGGAGTGGGAGTAGGTGTTCCGCCCACCACAACGCTTTTACCTGCTTCCACCTGTTCTTCCCCCGCATTCTCCGTAGTTACTCCTACGGATTCACTGCTGTTATTCACGACACTGATGGTATCTTCAGCAGCGCTCTTATTGATCTTTGTACCCTCTGCTCCCGGATTTATGATTACTTCGGAATCATTGTGTGCTTCAATCAATAACGGGATTGAGGTAGTGAGCTTACTTCCCTCTGCTGTTTCCTCAATCGTAATTGGTACCTCATCACCATTACCTGACAGGCTGATGTCAGAAGGTTGCAGAATTGTTATTTGATGTACCTTTCCTTGTATTTCAATATTAATTACCGAGTTAGCCCGGTCAAATACGATTTCCCTTACTTCTGCATTGCCATTAACAATAATTCTCACCTTCACAGAGGTCACATGGAAGCTGTTACCCTCTGCATTCTCGTTCCAGGTATTTTCTTTAATCGCTAATATTGTAATCTTCTTAAAAATACCATAGTTCTCGATTTCTGCATTCGGTGCGTCTACAACGATGGTTTTATCAGTATAGAAGCCCTTAGCTATGGTAAAACTTATTTCTTTGTCTGTTGCTATTGTGATTTTCCCGATCTTACTGTCAGCAAGAGCCAAATCAAGCTCTTTCTGGGTCGCTACTTTCACTTCCTCTTCTGAAGTGACCGATATCTCATACCATTTGCTTGCTGCTGTGATATAGCTGCTATTCTTAGCTTTATCCTTTAACCACAGCTCATATTTATCCTTGCTCTGGAAGCAAACGGCACGAATTGCAAAGGAACCCACCGTAGTAGGCTTTACAATACCATTATCCTTAATCTCCTTCACTCCTGCTGTATCCTTATCCAGCTCCCAGCGGGTGATTCCCTTGGAGCCTTTTCCCTTACCGGCATCCGTATTCAGAATTACCCGGTCAAAATCCATGGTTTCACCGAGCGTGATGGTCTGATCCTTCGGCATATTGCTGATATCAACTTCTGTAATATTGTTTCTGACAACAACCTTTGCCTCCGGCCTTATTATACTACCGGATGGCATGGTAATTTTACAGCGGATATAAGCTGTACCAGCCTTCTTCGCCGTAACCAGCCCGGTCTTGCTGTTGATACTGACTGCTCCCGGATCACCCTTATCCATCTTAACATACCAGGAATAGGTGGCACCCTTTTGCTGTGCTTCCTTTTTAATATTGAAGTCAAATGTCATATTATCTTTTTTGTTAAAATTAAGATACTTTTCTGTTGCATTCAGGTAACCGGCGGATAACTCCTTCAAATTAGGAGCTGCCTGTGCTGACTTTGTCATTATATTTGCCAAGCTTGTAAAAACAAAGGCAAAAATAAGTGCAAAACAGATCACAGGTTTTACTCTTAGCTTTCTTATCATAATAACCTCCTCGCTGATCATCCATGTAATGACATTCTCATTCTCTCACTGTAAAATTACATAGATTTAACAATATATTTACTCACATAATATTACATTTTATTTCTATTATTACAATGTACGAAAGTACAGTTTGAGTAAAATAAAATAAAAAAAAGAAGAATATTCTCAAAATAAGATGAGTATATTCTTCTTTATATTCTAAATAAGATGAATCAAATGCTATTGGTTTCTATTTGTCCTGAACCAGCCCGGTTCTCGTGGCAAAATGGATCACCTGGGATCTGTTTTTTAGTTGTAGTTGTTCAATAATTCTCCCCATATGATATTTCACAGTTCGTTCCGTAAGTCCTAGCTTAGCACCTACCTCTTTATAGGTATATCCTATGGTGACCAACTTCAGAACCTCTAACTGCCTGCCGGTAAGCTCCGCGTTCTCCTTCTCCTCTGTCTTATGCTTTAGCTCCTTGTAATCGTCACTACCATCAATACAAAATTCCGTCATAATTCTGGTTGCAAGTCCTGCTGTAAGCGGCATACAACCCTGCTTCAGGTCGTTCAGAAGCTGTATTAGCGAGGAAGCATCCGTATCCTTCAGAAGATAGCCGGAGGCGCCATATTTGATTGCCTGAAATATGTCCTCTTCCTCCTCTGAGGTCGTGAGCATAACGATCTTAATATCAGGAAACTCTGTCTTAATCTGTCTCAAGGCTTGGATTCCATCACAATTCGGCATCCTGATATCCATTAATATGGCATCCGGCCTTAGTATCCTGGCCTTGATTAAGGCTTCATTCCCATCCCTGGCTTTTCCGATCACCTGTATTCCATGAATCTCCAGTAAGTACTGAAGTCCCTCTATGAACAATTTGTGGTCATCAACCAGCATCACTTTCATTGACATTGACATCCGGTTTCTCCCCTTCCCACATAGGTATTAACAGCTCAATTCGGCATCCTGCTCCCATGGCAGATTTTATATTCAGTCTGGCTCCTATTTCTGAAGCTCTTTCCTTCATAATATTAAGCCCGAACTTCATCTGATTGTTTTTCTTATCATTATTATCAAACCCTATTCCATTATCTTCAATTACTACGATGAACTGATCTATCCCACGGTCAAGCATAATACTGACCTGGGATGCCTGAGAATGCTTTCTAACGTTATTTAAGCCTTCTCTGATGATGTTCAGGATATTAATCCTGATATTCGGATCGATCTCATCACTCACGCAATCCTCCGGCAGTCTCGAAATCACCTGGATACCGGTAGAGTTCTGGAAGCTTGCCATGATATTATTTAAGCCGGCTATAAATCCATTCTCCAGATATACATAGCCTCTGGCATCATTAATATATTCTCTGACTTCTTTATGGGCTTCCTTCGTAGCACTTACCAGACGGTCTATCTGTTTCAGTAATTCATCATTATGCTGAAGGGAATATTCATGGCGGATTGCCTGTGCCTGAAGATTGATAAAGCCCAGGACCTGTCCGAGATTATCATGCATGTCCCTGGAGGATCGTTCCTTTTCTTCGATAATTGCCTGCCTCCACTGTTGCTTTATATATTCCTGCTGGTTTTTCTTCTTCTCTGTGATCTCGTAGATAGCTGCCAGTCTTCCTAATAAGACTCCTTTATGATTGATCAGAGGTGTAAACAGTATTTCATAGGTATTGAGGCCGGCCTCTGTCTGAATCGAAAACTCAGTTTGGGGTATCCCCTTCTTATTCAGAGCCTCTGCCAGTTCCGGATAGCTGCTGCCAATATTCTGTGTCTGCTTATGTAGTATCTGTTCCCTCTCTATACCAAACCATTTCTTTAAGGCGGGATTTGTTTCAATCACTCTGTCCTGTAAATCGAGTACAATAATTGCTGTTTCCATTGTTTCAATTACAGTTGCCCAAGCCAGCGGTACCAGATCGAACATCTTATAGCGAAAAATATTCCAGAACATGATCAATCCTGCCGGTCCAAAAAAAGCAGGAGTAATGTCATACTTGAGCGGACTCAGCTTGAGAATATACAGAAGATTCGGTACCACAATTAATCCCACACCAGTCAGTAATGCGATCACCTGCTTACGATAGATGGTCTTTCTCCGATAGGCAGCTCTGAATAAAAGAAACAGTGTAGTAAAATTCAAAATATGGGAATATAGGGCATGCACATAAAATGCTATCCCGTATTCCTTCATTATCACCGGGAACGGTCCCCTAGAATCCAACTGAATATCGTATCGAATCAACCCATGATACCCATCCGTCCAAACCAGTAAGAGGATTATGGATGGAATCAGGAGCAGCAGGAGCAGCTTCCGGCTCCCTGCTGATTTCTCACTGCCGGTGAACTGCATACAAAGAACAAGTAGAACTACGGGTGAATAGCAATATGCTATGTATTGTACATTTGCCCAGAACAGCTTTGTACCCAGATCAATTGCTGACATCTCCAATGCATTCGGTATCGCCCAAAGGGTAACGATAAACATGCTGATTGCAAAGCTGATTGTTCCCTTTGAGCTTCTGCGACGAAGCAGGGAAAAAACACCTAAGGTAAATGAAATAATGCCCGAGATTAATAAGGGCCAGATGTAAGGAATATATTGATAGTGCATCATATCCTCCATGTTGTTCATAGCGGTATTTGTTGATATAATGTAGTTTCTTCCATTATATCACAAGTGAATATTTTGTAAAGAAAATGCCGAATTTTGTCTCAGACTGGCTGAAGCATAATTCGGCATATATTCGAATCCGGGTGGAATATAATGAAATAACGATAGGGAAAGGTTTGAAATATTCATGGGTAATCTGACTCAACTCATATCCCAATATGGGCTGGTGGCAATGTTTCTGATCATCATGCTGGAATATGCCTGCTTTCCGGTATCAAGTGAGATTGTTCTGCCCTTCTCCGGAGCCATAGCTTCTATTAATCAAATTCCTTTCCTGGTCATACTTCCCTTAAGCATCCTGGCAGGTCTGATCGGGACCGGCATCTGCTTCGCCGTCGGCTGGTTCGGCGGAGGTGCCATTCTCCATGCAATCAAGCGTAAATTTCCGAAGTCTGTCAAACCGATTGAAGCCTCTTATGAAAAATTCATTCAAAATTCAGCCTCTGCGGTATGTATCGGAAGAGTCATCCCCTTAATCCGCACTTATATTGCCTTGGTGGCAGGCTCTGCAAGAATGAATCCTGTCGTATACTTTACCTCCTCCCTGCTCGGTATTACCGTCTGGAATACCCTGCTGATTGGCTTAGGTTATAGCCTGCAGTCAAATTATGGCCGAGTCGCTGGCTATTATGACAGGTACAAGAACAATCTGATTCCGGTCATCATAGCCTTCCTTGGAATACTGATCTGCATCAGAATCTACCGAAAAGTGAAAAAAGTAAAAATAAAAAAGAGTAACCCGGCTTCACAATAGAATGGATTCGGATCGCTGATACAACGGATCCCTTCTATTGGCAGCCCTTAGGGTTACCCTAATGATATTATTCAGCCCCATCCGGTAGCTGAGCTGTATTTTGCGGCTGACTCACGACAGATTTACCCTTCCACTTTCCTGACAGAACCCTTAGGATTCCTACGATACCGGTTACAAACCAGGTGATTGCTGTTGCCCAGAAGATCCCTCTAAACCCGAGCTGAGCCGCTAAAAAGCTTGAAAAGGCTACTCTGCAGATTACCTCAGTAAAGCCCATGACCATAGGAACTTGGATATCGCCGGAGCCACTCAGGAAATTCCTGGTAATAAAGATCATCCCTACGAAGGAATAAAAGAAGCTGGTGATCCTGATCCCCTGTACCCCGTAGGTCACTACCTCGAAATCCTCCTTCTTCGTAAAGAGTCTCATCATGTATTCTCCTCCGTAGAACAGCATCGGAAGCATAATCAGACTGAAAATCAGGATAAGGACTGTTGCTGATTTCATTCCCTTCTTCACTCTGTCGATATTGCCTGCCCCTACATTTTGTCCGGTAAAGGAAGCTACAGCGGCGCCTAAGGACATGCCCGGCTGCAGTACCAGCTGCTCAATTCGGTTTACCACCGTAGCAGCGGCCATAATGGTCTCCTGAAAGCCATTGATGACTCCCTGCAGCGCCATTATCGAGATAGAAACAAAGGAATTTTGTAATGCGACCGGGATTCCCAATCGGATGCACTTACGGAAGATTGCTACATCCGGTTTGAACTCCTTAAGCGGTATTCTCAGAAGCTTTACCTTAGCTAAGGCATACAGGACACAGCCAATGGCTGAGACCCATTGTGAGATGATGGTAGCAATCGCTACACCGGCCACACCCCAATGAAAAACAATTACAAATATCAAATCTAATGCCACATTCAGCAGGCTGGCTATGATCAGAAAGATCAGCGGGGTAATAGAATCACCCAAAGCTCTTAGGACAGCAGCCATACCATTATAGCAGGCAATACCGAGTATTCCGGCATAGGTTATCTTCATATAAAGATCTGACATGCCGATGACATCCTCAGGGGTGTTCAATAGCTCCAGCAACCACCGGCTCGAGAAGAAGCCTATGGTTCCCATGATAAGGGAAGCTCCGATAATGATGTAAGTTGCTGTTGCAAAGCCCTTCCTGACGTTATCATAATCCTTGGCGCCAAAATATTGTGAAATAACGATTGAGATTCCGGCTGACAAGCCGAAGGTCAGACCGAAGATGAGGAAAATCAGGGAACTCGTAGCCCCCACTGCCGCCAGTGCTTTATAATTCACAAATTTACCCACAACAATAGAATCTACCATATTATAAAACTGCTGGAACAGGTTTCCGATCAGCATCGGTAGCGAAAATTGCAGGATTAATTTAGTTGGTGATCCATTTGTCATGTCACGGGTGATTGATTTTGCCATAACACACCTCTTCTTTTCTCTGATAAGTAGAGTATATCCTATATTTTCTTACAAAGTAAATGTTTTATTTCATAATATTTATGTCTTATCATGTCATTGGTACTCTCCCAAGTTCCTTAATCATAATCCTCCCCTTGTTTCATATAATTAAAGGAAGATTGACCAAACCATGGAGGTTACTATGCAGTGGCATAATATGTCCATCGAAGAAGCTCTTAA
>JAEZHX010000233.1 GCA_023436765.1 Bacillota bacterium | reverse complement strand
CCGAGAAGCAATATAACAAGCTTTTAGAATATGTACTGAACCAAGGCATAGAACCGCAGCTTGTAATCCAGACAGAGCTTCTGACCGACCTTTTCACTGATACTCCTGAATATTTTGAAATACAAATAAAGGCAGAACCCTTACCTTAAGCATAGATTATCATCCATAACTTTGATAGGTGCTGTCTGTATCTAAAACGTGGTTTTAAAACCAGTGTGCTTTCACACCCTAGCAGACTGGCTGCCGCTTATACTGTTTTTATATTCCATATAACAGTAAAAAAATGATTATCCTGCACAGTCCAAAGTCTAGGATAATCATTTTTATCGTTTAGAGCATACATCGGTTTCTATCTCACAAGCATTTCATCCGGTACTTTTAATTCCAATATTTCTTTATATAGCCTGCAAATTTCATAATGGTTTATATCAACCTGAAGGGTTAGCTCAGCAATCGTATCCAATAAGCGTAAATCCTCATCTGTCAATTCATGATCCTTTAACCCAACCAAACGCCAATTCTTCCAATCCAACCCTTTACATATTCGAACCAGATACGGAACAGTTTCAACCTTATTCAGCGCAGCGAAATCGCGGAGTAGCTGACCTCTCACAAACCAAAGACCATAGAGAGAATCTATTCCCCACTCAGGTCTGATCGGACAACCTATTCCAAAGCGTTCAGGATCAGCAGAGCCTTCCCTGCATAGCTTCCATGCCTGGCCTGCGGTAATAAATTCATCTGCCGTAAGGTCGCGTGGATTAAATTCATGAATGCGCTGCAATAATCCGCTGCCCTCCTGTGCCACATTCATAGCCCAGCTAATTACTGAGCTTTGCTGAAATGGGTCAAGCTGAGGATCTGCCATTACCCATCTTTCCCCATTCCAATACTCACAGATCCAATGATCTTCATATTTACCATTCCATCCCAAATATGTAGCAAACCCACACCTGCTTCTTGCCGGAATGCCTTTTGCTCTGAGCAATGCACACATTAAGGTAGCAAATTCCCGGCAGCAGGCGATTACACGGTTGCGCGGATGACGTGGAATAGCGAGATTGCTATGATCAAGCTCCAACGCTTTATCCAGCAAATCTTCCATATAAGCGAATTTCTGTGTATATTCGTGTTCCTTTATGTAGGCTTCACCATACTGTCCTACCCACATATCATGAACAATTAACCCCTGTACCACCTGATAAATTGCATTTGAATCTGCAGTAAGCCATTCCGTAAAATCCTTATATTTATCAAGGCTGGTAATGTCACCTGGAATACTATAATATTTTAATACCTCAGTCATATCATTATCTCCTTTGCGGTATCTTTTGTTGTACTATTCCTTCACCGGTATCAATAATTGAAAGCTATGATAAGCCGGATCTTTAAACACTTCTTCATAAACTTCAATATTATCATAGTCCTCTATTACATACCCCAGACTCTTTGCATAACCAATCGTACCGGCATAAGCATCAGGTACACTGATAAAACCAGGAACATCAGCCTGCAAAAAGGTCATTTCCGGTACGATACGGCTTACCATGCCTGCCGGTATCATCCCGATTGAATTCACTCTTATGGCGGCCAGATATCTAAAATGATTACCGTCACAATTTTCATGCTCACAAATACCGTACATGATCATTGGATCACTCGAATGCTTTATTTCATCGGCACGTGTGAGAAAATCACTCCACAACCTGCCTATTGCACCATCAGAATCCCATTTTGAAGCAATACAATCCATTCCAATTACTTTAAAGCCTTTTGAATGCAGAATGCTAAAATTCATCTGCTGATGATTCATTCCCTGTTCATTCGCTATTAGGATCTGCCTTTTCAGTGGTGGTACACCGTCACATTCTTTATATTTTTTGGGAGACATTCCATATATCCTTGAGAAAGCACGTGTGAATACATCATGAGATTCAAACCCATATTCATAAGCGATACTGGCAATCGTCTTATTGGTATGAATGATATCCCTTGCAGCTATTGATAATTTACGCCTTAAGATATAAGCACCAACAGTATCACCGGTCAATCTCCTAAAAAGGCGATAAAAATGCGGGACGGAAAAGCCTGCAGCAGATGCGATATCATAAAGGCTTAGATCCCCGACTATATTGTCTTCTATATATTCCAATGCTCTTAGCATACATTGATCCGTCGGCATCTTACCTCTCACCTCCAAATAGATTGTAGCACTTTATGTTATTTATTTCTCGATGAATTTTATCAATATAGTCACCCAAAGTTTAGGCCTCAAGTAAGCCATGCACCCTTCTTCATTATTTATCTCCGTGGCTGGAATAGGTCTATTTTCACTATATATGGTATTAAGAAGCCTCTCCGATAGATTAATTCCCCACCACGTATGTAAGTGTAAACTCTTCCTCATATCGATTAGAATACTTTTTACTGCATGGAACATAACATTCAACTCCTCCTCGGATAGTGTTGACCACACCATTACCTACCCCTGAAATACGCTGTTCTGTAGTGAGAAATGCCAACGACAAATAATTATTCAACGCTTGACAACCACTATTTTCATGATATACTAATATGGTCGCAAAGCCTTATAAATAAAGGGCTTGCATCAATTTGCTATCGTGTGTTCGAGACCTTCCACACGTAAAACAAAACTAAAGGAGAATACAAAATGAGCAACAAAAAGACTCTATTTATCACGCAGGCTGCTGCAATTGCAGCCATCTATACCGTTCTTGTAATGGTATTCAATTTTTCTAGCTTTGGTCCGGTGCAGTTCAGAGTTGCGGAAGCCCTGACGGTTCTTCCATACTTTACCCCTGCTGCCATTCCCGGACTTGCCATCGGCTGCTTCTTAAGTAACCTTTTAAACAGTGCTGATGTACTGGACATTATCTTCGGTTCCCTGGCGACCTTAATTGCGGCGGTACTATCCTATCAGCTGAGACGCTTTAAGCTGCTGGTGCCGGTACCTCCGATCGTGGTGAATGCCCTGGTAGTACCCTTTATCTTAAGATATGCTTACTTTGAAGCAGACTCCATCCCTGCTATGATGGTTTCCGTCGGTGCAGGACAGTTACTGGCTGCCGGCGTAATCGGTCTGGTGCTGCTGTTCTCTCTGGATAAAGTAAAACATGTCATTTTTAAGAATTAACGATGCTATCGTATCCCTGCCTTCTACAGGCAGGGTTTTATTTATGATTAATAAATCCTGCAAAGCTGGCAATAACAAATAAAAACCAAAGATAAAACTTGTCTGTCAGCCCTTCATTTACAGTTATTGTTACAGGTGGTATAATTGGTTAAGATAGCCAAAAAATTTCAGTATTCAATTTAGGTAAATGCCCACGATCCCATTACAGTAGGATAGATTGGGAAAATATAGGCAGCAGAAAGGAATTTCACTATGAATTATGATACCCTGAAGAAAGAGTGGCTGGAAACAGAAAACATAGAATTTAAAGGCTGGGATTTCTCATACCTAACTGGCCGGTGGGAAACCGAACCCCTTCCCTGGGATTACAGAGCTCTCATCCATCAGTATCTTAAGAAGTCAGATAAGCTGCTCGATCTGGGAACAGGGGGCGGAGAAATTCTATTATCTCTGCAACACCCCCATGACCAAACCTGTGTAACAGAGTCCTATCCTCCCAATGTGGAGCTATGCCGGAAGATATTATCGCCACTTGGCATTGAAGTCCGCCAGAATTATGAAGATAACCTGATTCCCTATGAGAATCAGAGCTTTGACCTCGTTCTGTCAAGGCATGAATCTTATCATCCTGAGGAAGTCAGAAGAGTATTGAAACCGGGCGGTATCTTTATTACCCAACAGGTCGGCGGCCAAAATAACGCAAGCTTATCCAAGCGGCTGATTGATAACTATCTACCTCCCTATCCGGAGGTTCAGCTGGATTTGTTCCGGAATGATCTTAAGAGTATCGGATTTGATATCCTCTATTCCGATGAATATCATCCGGTATCCAGGTTTCACGATGTCGGTGCCGTCATTTATTTAGCTAAGATCCTTGAATGGGAGTTCCCCGGCTTCTCCGTGGAACGCTGTTTCGATCATCTATGCCGGCTATACGAGGACTGGAAGGAAACGGGCTATATCGAAACCAGAGAGCACCGTTTTATCCTGATTGCCCGATGCTAATGCTGTTAAGTATAAGGAGGTTTTCATGGCCGCAGAAAGGAACTGTGAAGTTAAGAATAACCGTGTTAAGGATTACTCGCAAATCATTGGATCTGTAGTCAAAGGTACGATCGACCGCCCACTTGGAAGCTTCCATCCAGACAAGCTTTCCGGTATGCAGTACCCGGTGAACTATGGTTATGTGGACGGTGTGATGGCTGCTGATGGAGAAGAACAGGATGTCTATCTGTTGGGAGTGAATCAACCGGTAACCGCCTTTGAAGGAGAAGTAATTGCCGTAATCCACAGGCTGAATGATATTGAAGACAAATGGATTGTGGCACCGGAGGGGAAGCATTTTACTCCGGAGGAGATCCTGAAGCAAGTGGAATTTCAGGAAAAATATTTTGATATCCGGTTATACCAATAGCCAGAGAGGAGACATTCGTATGGGTAATGGTAAAAGCTTTGAGGAATTATATAGGATCGCAGCTGCCACTGTAAACGACCGGCAGATATCCCGCAATTCCTGGGCTGGGTCAGTCGCAGCTGCCATCCTCACCGATAAGGGTAATGTATATACCGGAGTATGTATCGACACCCCTTGTTCCATGGGCTTCTGCGCTGAGCATGCTGCCATCGCTGCCATGGTGACTGCAGGTGAGACCCGTATTATCAAATGCGTAGCAGTACTGGGCTCCGCCGGGAAGGTGATCCCGCCCTGCGGCAGGTGCAGGGAATTTATAAGCCAGATCAATGATGAGAATGATCAATGTGAGGTACTCCTGGACGAGGGCAAGACTGCAACCATCAGGGAACTTCTGCCCCATGGATGGAACTGACATAAAACTCTTTCTGCTAATTATCTGATTTTCATAAGAAAGGAAATACTAGTATGGCTGAGAACAAATTAAAAACAATTGATGAATACATTGCAGCATGTGTACCGGAGAACCAACCTAAACTAACGGAATTAAGACAGTTGATTCTAACTGCTGAGCCGAAATTAAAGGAGAAGATCAGCTGGCAAATGCCAACCTTTTATGTGAATTTTAATGTGATTCATTTTGCCGCTCATAAGAACCATATCGGAATCTATCCCGGGCCTGAAGCCATCGAGACGTTTTCTGATCGTCTTAAGGGGTATAAGGTTTCAAAGGGTGCCTTCCAGATTCCGTATGATCGGCCATTTGATACAGCACTTATCACAGATATAATCAGATTTAACCTCGGTGAACAGAAATCTTACTCCGGTTGATGATCGCAATTTTCACTTAGCATTAAGTAGGATGCTGGAGATTAAGAAATCACCTGTGAAGAGTGGAAGCTGAAAAAGAATTTTTAATCTCGAAAGGAGCGCTGTAATGACCAGTATCTATTTTGTACGGCACGCGCAGCCGGACAAATCCGTAACCGATGACCGTACCAGGCCGCTTACCGATGAGGGGATGCGGGACACGAAGGAGGTTACCGAGCATCTGCGGAATAGGAATATTCACTTCCTTATGTCCAGTCCCTATAAGAGAAGCATGGATACGATTAAGGATTTGGCAGATACTCTACATATGGAAATCCATCCGGATGAGGATTTCAGAGAGAGAGCAATTGGGGTCGGTTATCTGGGTGACAGTGACCAGTATATCAGGAAAATGTGGGCTGATGTATATTTCAAATCTGAGGGCGCAGAGTGTCTGGCAGAAGTCCAGGAAAGGAATATGCGCGCATTGAGAAAGGTTTTAGCAAGTCATCCCGACGAGAACATCGTTATCGCCACCCATGGTACCGCATTAAGCTCAATCTTGAATTACTATAACCCTTTATTTAATGTGGAGGATTTTTTCAGGCTCTTATACTATCGGCCCTATATTATCAGACTGGATTTTGACGGGGATACCTGCATAGGCATGACAGAAGAATTATTGATAGAGAAGTAATATGAATTAACCAAGATCAGTATCAGGAGGTTCTCAATGATAACCACGGAGGCATTAACCGATTATCTCTCTGACCGGGTGATAGATCCTATTCCCCGATTTATTCTGATTAAGGAGATCCTTAAACTGCCCTGCAAATCAGACACCTACAAGAATACCTGCGAGGAATTGAAGGAGTCAAAATGGTACCTACAGTTAAAGAAGGAGCAATGGCCTGACGGGTCCTGGGGTCGCTTCCATACACGGGACACAAAGTCTGAGATCAAACAGATTTTTCCCACAACAGAAGCTGCACTTCAACGAATCAGGGAACTCAGCCTGGATCTTCAGGATCCTGTATTAGTCTCCTGTATCCACCGTATGGAATGCTATCTGGACGGAAGTGACCAGTGGACGGATAAAATAGAGCATCATTCCGGCTTTGTCATCGCCTTAAATACTATAGTAGCCTCCAATCTAAGTCTTTTCTTACCGGATCATCCGCTCATCAACGAGAAACGACGAATCTGTTCGGAGAATATGACGAAGGCTTTTCATAACGGAGTACTTGTTGAAGAGCTCTGGTCCGCAGAGAACAAGAGAAGTAACGAAATTTTACTGGAAGCTTATATGGTTCATACCGCCCGGTTATTGCAAAATAATCCCTACTTGGACGAAGATATCCAGAGAAAATACCTCCGGTACCTATGGAACAGAAAAGAAGGGATCTATTACATTTCTAATTCTGCTCCTGCAGTAAGCTTCTCACTTGAAAGCAGAAAATTTAATGAATGGCTCTCCAATCTGGAAGCTCTGAGCGGATTTTCCCTCTTCCCGGAACTCATGGCGCAGGGTGCCCGGGAACAGCTTATGAAGGAGGCAGATCGCTTAATGTGTCAGGAGATTAAATTACCTCCGACCCATCCGGTGTACGGGCATTATTCAGAGAGCTGGAGAAATAAAGAAAACCGCAGGTATGATTTACTCCTTCGAATCCTCCGTCTACTGGTAAAAAGCGGATGAACAGAAGAGCTAGAGTTCATATCTTCAATAACGTAGAATTTGTTATGATCATCGATTATGGCACAGATTGACCAGAAAGCAGAAAGGTGATTTTCTATGTATTGCCCAAATTGTAATAAAGCAATTAAGACAACGGATACCATATGTCCGGACTGCGGTTCTGATTTAACAGACGTTCTTCCGGAAGATGGTTACTTCCGGCTGGAAGCGATGAAACCGGTAAAACTTACTACTGTCGTTAATCATTATGATGCCGACATCATTCTTAATCTTTTGAAGAATAATGATATTCCCTGCCTTAAAAAAGATAAATTTGTAGGAGGCTACATGAATATTCTCATGGGGTATTCGGTCTATGGTCAGGATCTCTATGTGGATGAAGAGGACTATGAAAGTGCTCTGGAGCTGCTTCAAATCCTTGAACCCATAAACGATTCAGAGGAAAACCTACCCATTGATTCTGAAGCTGATAACAATGGGGTTTCAGAAGCTTATGCCCCGGACCAGGCAGACGAGGAAGCCCCCGACCCCGCCTTTTATAAGAATCAAACGATTGTCGCTCGTATCATTCTGGGGTTCATGGTGGCCGGGACAATCGCTGCCTTAATTATCAACTCCTTATAAATCTATGCATCGGCAGATGAATCAAAACGTAAGAGTTTCGATCTTATCTGCTTTTTTGTATGTTTATGCTCTGTGTAATAACAGAGAATTCTTGTACTCCTGAATAATTCTCTCTTTATGGATTATTATGGTTTATAATTATATTTGATTTGATGACATATTATGGTATAATGTTGTCGTGGGTCTACCACAAATATATCAATGTGGGAGGTAATTATGGAATACATAAACAAATTTAAAAAAGAACCCAGGCTCATCATTGCGGTATTGAACTTAATCTTCTTTTTCTTGCCTTGGGTCAGTGTCAATGTAGATGATTGGGGCCTGGATATATCCTCACACTCCTCAGGGTTTGGCCTTATTTCAGGACGGTTTTCTGTATTTTTCCTGGTTTTGATTGCAATCTTTTTAATTGCAATTCCCTTTATTCCGGCAATCGAGAAATTTAAAAAGATTTTATATG
>JAEZHX010000181.1 GCA_023436765.1 Bacillota bacterium | reverse complement strand
AGGATAAGATCAAGGGCTTTAAGCTCGGAGCTGTAGATTTCATTGCAAAGCCTTTCGAGGTGGAAGAAGTCACCTTAAGGATTAATACCCATTTGAAGATTTACAAAATGCAGCAGGAGCTGGAGCTTTATAATAAGAAACTGTATAAGATTATTAATGATCAGATTCGGAAAATATATGAGGAACAGAAAGTCATTCTGCATGCAATGAACAATCTGTCGATAATGAGGGATGTCAGATATAAGGGACATCCGGAGCGGGTTGGAAAGAACAGCAGATTACTCGCTCTGAGCTTGCAGCTGTGCCCTGCTTATAAGAATATCATAAGCAACAATTTCATCGATTCCATTGAGCAGGCTGCTTCGCTCCATGATATCGGAAAGATTGGAATTTCAGATATCATTCTAATGAAGAATACGAGTGAACTGACCCCGGAGGAATATGCGGTCATGAAGACCCATACGGTGTTCGGAGGCAACACCCTGAAGGACATCTACGCCTATGACCACAATGAATTTATTAAGATGGCAATAGACATTACTATGTATCATCATGAGAACTGGAACGGTACCGGTTATCCGGAGGGACTTAAGGACACGGAGATACCTCTCTCGGCTAGAATTGTTGCAATCATCGATGCCTATGATACTGCCAGATTCGAATTGTTCAAGGATCATCCGGATTCTCAGAAGAAAGCGGTCGAATACATACTGGAGAAATCCGGCACCTTTTTTGACCCGGATATCGTTACTATTTTTACGAAGATACATAACCAGCTTAAAACCAAAGAGGAATCGAATTGCTTTGTATGCGAATGAACCATACGAATATGAAGACAATAATAGCATGGATTAGGATTAACTAAAGCATAAACGGGGTAAATACATGAGAAGAGATAAAGGCATTAATATGTATATAGACTACAGCAAATCTTTCCGCAGGAGAGGCAGGAGGAAATATAGGAAATTCTTCAGGATTTTACTCGTCATACTGATAGCCGGCGGGTTAGGATTAGGTACTTACTTTGCGATCAAGCTGCAGATGAATACCCAGGAATCCGGAGGCTCTGACCAAGGTGGGAAGGAGCAGGGGCTGCAGAACGGAACGGAGCTGGCGGAAGGGACGGAGGAGGGAGCATCGACAGACATTAATCCGGAAGGAACAGCTTCATCCGGTGCGGATTCTGCAGGATCGGTTGGGAATACTTCCGAGGGAACCCCTTCCGGAGGCGGGGCAGTACCGACGATACAGGTTGAACCGACCAAAACACCGGAGGCTTCGGATACCAGAATACCGGCTAAGGTAAAGGGTCTGTATGTTACCTCTAGAGCTGCAGGGACAGAAAGCATCCGTGACTACCTGATTGAGATAGCTGACACCACAGAGATCAATGCCCTGGTCATTGATGTCAAGGACGATAACGGCAAGATCACCTATTCCATGGACAGTCCAATCGTGAAGAATATCAAAGCGGCAACGAATGCAGTCCCCGATATGGAGGGGCTGGTCAAGGAATTACAGAGTAAGGGAATCTATGTGATAGCCAGAATTGTTGCGTTCAAGGATCCCTATCTGGCTGAGCAGAGGCATGAGCTGGCGATCAAGAAAACAGATGGATCACTGTACAGGGATAATAACGGAGAATGCTGGGTGAATCCGTATAATGAAGAGGTGTGGGAATACTTGGTAGAGGTGGCTTCCAAGGCGGCAGCCACAGGCTTTAATGAGATCCAATTTGACTATATCCGTTTCTCCACCGGTAAGGGTATGGATAAGGTGGATTTCGGTGAGGAAGCACAGACAAGGACCAAAGAAGAAGTTATCCTGGAATTCACGAAATATGCCTATGACAAATTGAAACCTCTGGGAGTTTTTGTGTCAGCTGACGTATATGGAACTATCATCAGCAGTAAGACGGATGCGGGACTGGTGGGCCAGAACTATGTAGAAATGTCAAAATATCTGGACTATATCTGCCCGATGATCTATCCCTCCCATTTCGGTGAGGGAAATTACGGTTTGGAATATCCGGATCTCGAGCCCTATCATATCATACGTAAGGTAATGACTGCCTCCAAGGAGAAGTTGGACCAGATTCCGGAAGGAGAACACAGGGCAATCGTCAGACCCTGGCTGCAGGATTTCACCGCTACCTGGCTGAAGAACCATATGACATACGGAGGGGATGAATTAAGGCTTCAGATCGAAGGTCTGTATGCCGCAGGCTATGAGGAATGGCTCCTATGGAATGCGGGCTGCGATTACTCCGTGGAAGGATTGCTGGAAGAAAGTGCAAATGATTGAAGTACAGATACATAAGAAAACAAGGGAAAGTATAAAAGCAGCAGGAAGAAAAATAAATTTGCCAAGCTTATGCATATTTTCGACTATAGAAAAATATATATATTAGTATAATAGACCGGGAGGTGTCATATGGAGAAGACATTCCGTCAAAATACTAAGGTTATTTATATGCTGGAAGGGTTATTGTTTTCCTATATCATTACCGCTTTTGTCCTGTTGATCTTATCGTTCCTTATGCTGAAGCTGGATCTGTCCGGCACGGTAATCAGTGGGGGCATTAATTTTGTTTATATCATTTCGGCGTTTACCGGCGGCTTTTTTATCGGAAAGAAAACAGAGCAGAAGAAATTTCTGTGGGGTTTACTGATCGGCATAGCCTATTTTGTAATCTTAATGCTGGTATCCTTAATGATGAACCGGATTAGCCCGCTGCCTTTAGGGAATCTGTTCACTGTATTTATCATAAGCAGCTTGAGCGGAATGCTGGGCGGAATGATAAGCTGACAGTCAGACACATTTTCATAGGAGAAGAGATAGGATTATGGTGTTTGCTGAGAATAGCCATAATCCTTTTTCCTGTTGGTCATTGTATTTTGTGACTGAATTGATTATACTATAAATAATTCTTGAATTGGAAGTGAATTCCCGAAACGGAAATAACCATACATAGGACAAGCAAGCAGCCGTCGTGCCATACAAATGAAAATGATAATGAATGATACAGATAAGAAGGGAAGAGTATGCATATGAAGGGCATTATATTAGCCGGGGGACTTGGGACAAGATTATATCCGATCACAAAGGCAATTTCGAAGCAGATATTACCGATTTATGATAAGCCAATGATTTATTATCCAATGTCTGTATTGATGCTGTCAGGGATCAGGGAGATACTGATTATCTCCACGCCCAGAGATATTACATTATTCGAAGAATTGCTTGGAGATGGCAGCCAACTGGGCTTGAAGATCTCCTATCAGGTGCAGCAAGCACCAAAGGGTCTTGCGGAAGCCTTTATCCTCGGGGAAGAGTTTATTGGTTCGGACCGTGTCGCTCTGGTACTGGGTGATAATGTCTTCTACGGTACCGGACTCACCGGAATCCTTAAGAATGCAGCAGATAGGGCTACCGGTGCAACGATATTCGGCTACTATGTCAAGGATCCGACTGCCTATGGGGTGGTATCCTTTGATGGAGAAGGCAATGTGACAGAGATAGAGGAGAAGCCGAAGAAGCCGAAATCAAATTATGCGGTTCCTGGCTTATATTTCTATGACAATGAAGTCATTCAGATCGCGAAGAGTATCAAACCCTCGGCTCGCGGTGAACTGGAGATTACCGAGGTGAATAACGAATATCTTAGAAGGGGAGCACTGAAGGTAGAGCTGTTGGGCCGTGGTATGGCCTGGCTGGATACCGGTAATCAGGATGCTCTCTTGGAGGCTTCCAATTATGTTGCCTCCATCCAGAAGCGACAGGGGCTCTATATCTCCTGTCTGGAGGAGATTGCCTATAAAAAAGGCTTTATCGACAAGGATCAGCTGCTTGCTTTGGCAGAATCCATGAAAATGACCGAGTACGGCAGATATCTTTTTGATATCGCGAATGGTCTGTGAGGAGTGCCAGATGGGAAACTTTAAGTTTGAAGAGCAGAGGATCAAGGGCTTATATGTAGTAGAGCCCAGGGTGTTTGGAGATGAGCGGGGTTATTTCGTGGAGACCTACCATCAGGAGGATTTTCTGGCAGGAGGAATTAAAGAAAACTTTGTGCAGCACAATCAGTCGATGTCTAGGAAGAATGTTCTTCGGGGTCTTCATTTCCAGACGAAGCATCCACAGGGGAAGCTGGTCAGAGCACTAAAGGGTGAGATCTTTGATGTGGCGGTGGATCTTCGGGGAAGCTCTCCGACCTATGGAGAGTGGTATGGAATTACTCTTTCCGATGAGAATAAGAAGATGTTATATGTACCGCCGGGCTTTGCTCACGGATACCTGGTATTATCCGAGGAAGCGGTATTTTCCTATCTGTGCACTGACTTTTACCATCCGGAGGAAGAGGGCGGTTTAATGTGGAACGATCCCTCCATTGGGGTGGAATGGCCGATGGAGAAGGGAGTTCAGCCGATTCTCTCCGAGAAGGATAAGATATATCCTTCCTTTGAAGCTAGTAAAATTTCTTTTTGACAGAACAAATAACATAACCGGTTTGTAATACCTATAATTAACGGATCATACAGACAAGTCTATATTTTGACGAATCAATGATTCGGGTTGGGGAGGTTCATAATGGAACGAGTGTTTATTACCGGTGCGTACGGACAGCTTGGCTTAGCCCTGCATCACCTGATGTCCGGTCAGGATAGATATGTGGTCTACCGCACGGATGCGGTCCGTTCAGATGAGGGTATCGTTCATGCACTGGATATTACGGATGAGGCAGCAGTCCTGAAGGCTGTGGAAGAATTCCGCCCGGATATCATCATCAACTGTGCGGCTATGACTGCAGTGGATTTATGTGAGACTGAACAGGAGAAGGCATACCGAATCAATGCTCTGGGAACGAAATATCTGGCACAGGCTGCGAATCATTGCGGTGCAAAGCTGGTTCATGTATCTACGGATTATGTGTATGATGGACAGAAGGACAAGCCCTATATCGAAAGTGATGCGACGAATCCAATCAGCGTCTATGGTAGGACGAAGCTGGAGGGTGAATTATTTGCATTGGAGATTTGCCCTAAGACCTTTATCCTAAGGACAGCCTGGGTATACGGGGAAGGGAAAAACTTTGTTAAGACGATGCTTAGATTAGCTGAGACAGGGAATCCTATTCGGGTCGTGAAGGATCAATTCGGTTCTCCTACCAGTGCGCTGGAGCTGGCGAAGGTACTTTTATTTCTAATGGATACGGACAGCTATGGCATCTATCATACAACCTGTGAAGGCAGCACCAGCTGGTATGAATTCGCCGTAAGGATCTTTCAACTAGCGGGGAAGGATGTTCAGGTCACGGCCATTCCTACCTCGGAATATCCGACACCGGCAAAGCGGCCGATGTATTCCGTTCTGGAGAAGAAGGCCTTAAGAGAGCGGCATGGATATATCATGAAGCATTGGACCGAAGCAATTGCCGAATATATAAAGGATATGAAATGAGATAGTGTGACTCTTTACGGTGGGTAGGATATTAGCCGCTAAGAAGAATAGAACATTGGAGGAGGAAGGGGAAGAGAATGAAGACTTATCTGGTAACCGGAGGAGCCGGTTTTATAGGCTCTAATTTTATATTACATCTGTTCAGAAGGTATGGGGATGGCATCAAAGTCATCAATGTGGATTGCCTCACCTATGCCGGTAATCTGGAGAACCTGAAGGAAGTAGAGGGCTACAAGAATTACGAGTTCCTGAAGGTGGACCTTCGGGACAAGGATACTGTATTAAAGATATTTGAGACCCATGAGATAGACAGAGTGATTCATTTTGCAGCGGAAAGCCATGTAGACCGCAGCATCCGCTATCCTGAGGTATTTGCCAGTACGAATATTCTGGGTACCTTAAACCTGATCAATGCTGCCAAGCTTGCCTGGGAGACGGAAGCCGGTTATCAGCCGGATAAGAAATACGTACAGGTATCAACGGATGAGGTATATGGTTCTCTGGAGGATGAGGATGGATATTTCTATGAAACCACACCTCTGGATCCTCACAGCCCTTATTCAGCTAGTAAGGCATCCGCTGATTTATTTGTTAAAGCATATGTCGATACCTATCATTTTCCTGCAAATATCACAAGATGCAGTAACAATTACGGACCATTCCAGTTCCCGGAGAAGCTGATTCCGCTTATGATCAACAATGCCCTCGCAGGGAAGAGTCTGCCGGTGTATGGTTCCGGTAAGAACGTAAGAGACTGGCTCTACGTTGAGGATCACTGCAAGGCAATCGATCTGGTAGCGGAGAAGGGCAGAGTTGGGGAGGTTTATAATGTGGGCGGCCACAATGAGAAGAGGAATATTGAGATCGTTACCATGATTCTCGATACGCTCCTGGAGCTGCTGCCTGAGGCCGATGAGAGAAGGAAGAAGGTCTCCCACGAGCTGATCACTTATGTGGAGGACAGGAAGGGACATGATTTCCGCTATGCCATTGCTCCGGATAAGATTAAGAAGGAGCTCGGGTGGGAACCGGAGACTCCGTTCCACAAAGGGATAAAGCTGACCATAGAATGGTATCTTAAGAATATGACCTGGATGGAGCATGTGACCGGAGGGGATTATCAGAGATATTATGAAGAAATGTATCGGGTATAATATGTCTCGTAGAATATACCGATATCATAGGTTACGAATACAAGAAAGGCTTGGTGCTTGATGAGATACGAGGAATTTACGATAGAAGGCAGAAATGCGGTTATGGAGGCTTTCCGCTCCGGAAAGACGATAGATAAGTTATTTATTCTGGATGGATGTAAGGATGGTCCGGTGGTCTCCATCGTCCGGGAGGCAAGGAAGACGGAGGCAATCATATCCTATGTCCAGAAGGAACGCCTCGACCAATTGTCACAGACAGGTAAGCACCAGGGAGTCATCGCTTATGCCGCCGCCTATGAATATGCTGAGGTGGAGGATATCCTGCAGGCTGCCAGGGAGAAGGGGGAACCGCCATTTCTCATTCTGCTTGATAGTATCGAAGATCCTCATAATCTTGGCGCCATCATCAGAACTGCCCATCAGGCCGGAGCCCATGGAATCATTATTCCGAAGCGCCGGGCGGTAGGACTTACCGCTACAGTAGCGAAAACCTCTGCCGGAGCAATTAATTATCTGCCTGTCGCGAAAGTGACAAATTTATCTGCTACGATAGAGGAGCTGAAGGAGCAGGGACTATGGTTCGTCTGTGCGGATATGGACGGCGAGCTGATGTACCGTATGAACCTAAAGGGGCCGATCGGCTTGGTCATCGGCAGCGAGGGTGAAGGAGTCGGCAGACTCGTGAAGGAAAAATGCGATTATGTGGCTAAGATACCGATGTACGGAAAGGTGGATTCCCTAAACGCTTCCGTAGCCATGGGAGTCCTAGCGTATGAAATCGTAAGGCAGCGGTTGGGCTAGTTAATGAAAATAAGTAACATGGGTTTTGGTTCTAAGACAAAAGCATACATGGGATTTGATAGATGGTAGCAACGGCTGGTTGAACAGGAGGGTTCATGATGAGTAAACTAATCAAATATGAGTCCATATCTGATGAAGAGATGATTATCCGGATTCAGGAGGGCGATCAGTCTGCAATAGATTATCTTATGGAGAAATATAAATATCTGGTCCGTAATAAAGCAAAAGCATTATATTTAATCGGTGGAGATAAGGACGATCTGATTCAGGAGGGAATGATCGGACTGTATAAGGCCATCCGGGATTATGACCTGGAGAAACAGAACTCCTTCTTTAATTTCGCGGATCTGTGTATCTCCAGGCAGATCTACAGTGCAATCAAGGCCTCCAACCGGAAAAAAAATATCCCCTTAAATACATATATCTCCATCTATACGCCCGTATATCGAGATAGTGGGGATAATGAGGAAAAAGAAGCGTTGGTTGACATAATATACCAGAAAAACGTTTCAAATCCTGAGGAATTGGTTATTGACAAAGAGAATACCAGTATGATAGAATATGAACTTGTAAGGCGTCTGAGCGACCTTGAACGACAGGTCCTAAGCTTGTACATGCAGGACTTAAAATATGTGCAGATTGCAGAAGTACTTGGGAAAGAACCGAAAACAATCGACAACGCATTAACAAGGATTAAGACGAAATTAAATCAGGTTCTGAGGGAAATTTAATCACCTTACTAAAGTTACATTGCTGTTGTAGCTCAGTGGTAGAGCACTTCATTGGTAATGAAGAGGTCGGGGGTCCGACTCCCCTCAACAGCTTATCCATTTTATCTTCAGGCAAGTATAGAGTGGAGAGATGTCCATTAGGATGGGACATTGAGAATTTCGAGGTGTGGCTCAGCTTGGCTAGAGCGCTACGTTAGGGACGTAGAGGCCGCAGGTTCAAATCCTGTCACCTCGATTAATCAATTGAAGAGTCAAACGAAGACCACTGGAAACAGTGGTCTTTTGATGTCTGTGCATAAGGTTGTTTTATTTGATTAATTTTGGTAAAATATGAGTGTTATCAAAATTATAGCTGCCAAGGAGTGAACCCGATGGATGTACCAGGACGGCTGTTAGGAAAAGAATATAGAATACTTTGAACTGATTTTCAATTTTGAGCTGCCTGAGAGCAGATGGAGGTTATTATGAAAATTGACCGGTTGCTTGGTATTGTAATGATATTGCTTCAGAGGGAGAAGGTGACGGCTCCGTATCTTGCGGAGCGCTTTGAGGTATCCCGAAGGACGATTAACCGTGACATCGAGGACCTATGTATGGCAGGCATCCCGATCGTTACAACCCAGGGCGGCAATGGGGGTATTACGATAGCGGAGGGCTATAGGATCGATAAAAGTGTATTGACCAGGGAGGAGCTGCAGACCTTAATCGCGGGATTAAAAGGTCTGGACAGTATAACGAAGGAAAAACAGTCGGAGCAGCTAATGAATAAATTTTTCGTCCGTCAGGATAGTGTGGTCTCCCTCCGGGACAGTATCATCATCGATCTTTCCTCTCATTGTAAAAGTCACCTTACGGATAAAATAGCTCTGCTTAGGGAAGCAATCCGGAATAACCGGATTGTCCGCTTTCGTTATTACAACAGTAAGGGTGATGAGTTAAGGCAGGTTGAGCCGTATTATCTTACCTTTCGCTGGTCGGCCTGGTATTTGTATGGCTACTGTAAGGAGCGCAGGGATTACCGTCTGTTCAAACTGAATAGAATTTGGGAATTGGAAGGAACACAAGAATATTTTGAACCCGGTGATATCCCCGGGGACAGGCAGGACCTGGATCAATATTTTACGGATGATATCCACATCACAGTCCTGTTTGATCAGGAGGTCCGATACCGGCTGATCGAGGAATACGGACCGGGCTGCTACAGCGTAACGGAGGAGGGCGGTCTTCTGTTCTCGTCCAGTTTCACAAACCGTGATTTCCTGATTGGTTGGCTCCTTGGCTTCGGAGATAAGGCGAAGGTAATAGAACCCCGGGAACTGCGTCAGGAACTGAAGGAGATTGCAAACGGAATAATCAAAAAATATTCGGATTTTAAGGACGGAACATGACATACTGATGTCTTAGTGATGTAATAAAATATCTGAGATGGGAGTGAAGCTTTTACTCATGCCCGTTGATATTACCGTGGTTATTCGGTATAAATGGAGGAACTATGCTAAACCTTACAGAGCTCATAAAGCTTCGAATGAAACGTCAATACCTATCCCGTCCTGTGGAGAGCTCCGGTTATGATGCGCTGTTCCGGGCTATGTCACCGGTACCAACGATTTATTGGTGTGAGCCGGGCAGCCCACCGACACTCCCATCGCATACGGAGCTGGATGATTACACCTACAACTCCGTTCGCAGATCCCGCAGAGAGATCTTGAAGGGACGTTTTGCAGGGGGAACAATCGGCTATGTCATGACAGATGATCTGGAGCTTTTCGCTTGTCTGTACCATAAGGAGATCACGGGATTCACCACAGTACAGAGGGAGCTCCTGGAGCTGTTCAGACAGGAAGGTCCTATGAATATCGGAGCCCTAAAGGAGCTGACCGGCTACCTGGTCAAAGAGATCTCACCTGCGCTTCACAGGCTTCAGGAAGCCTTCCTGGTCTATGAGGATCAGGTGGATAAGGAATGGGACCGGGGCTGGTTTTTATTTGAAGGGGAATTCCCCGAGGTTAACCTTAAGCGGTATACGAAGAAAGAGGCGCTGAAGCTATTGTTACCCAGGGCTGCCAGGCTTCTCGTGTTCTTTGATGAAGAGCTCGTGAAATCCTATTACAGGCTTCCGGGCAAATTGATCAAGGAAACCATAAAAGAGCTGGAGGCAGAGGGCTTAATAGTAACAGCTTCAGTAGAGGGCAAGGAGGGCTATCTTCTGAAAGAGGATGAAGCTCTGCTGCAAGCGGAGGTTATACTTAAGCAGGAGAATTGTACGGAGACGATACCAGCAATATTAATGCTTCAGAGGAATGATTTTCTGGTACGGGCTTATGCAGAAGAACTGAAGGAGAAATTCATGTCTGAATGGGATACTCTGTATTATCTTCTGATTGACGGTGAATTTCATGGTGCAGTCATGGGTAAATTTAAGTTCGGCCCCCATGTAATAGAGGATATCGTTCTGGATCTGCCGGACGAGGAGAGAAATTCGCGCAGGGACGAGATACTGAAGGCGGTATACACGGTTTTCGATCCGATAGCCAGCAGGGCGATCCGATATAACGGGGTTCTGCAGCGATAGTATGATGATGAAGCATTCGCAGTCATCAGAGAAAGTTTCCTGCACCTCGAATGCTTTATTACCAAAGTCTTAGGAAGGAGGACGGGAGGATGACCTATGAGGAGATTAAGAGAATCAGCTTGGAGAAACCGGGAGCATATGAGTGCTGTCCCTTTGGTCTTTTACCGATCTGCTACAAGGCTGGCAGCAGGATCTTTCTGGAGTGGTATCCGGAGCAGGAAATGATAACCGTAAGGAGTGAACCGATGCTGGGGGATTACTATAAACAGCATTATCCGGGGATTGTAGTTCCCGGGTATCACTGTCCGGACCGGCAGAGACGTTATAAAATCACGGTATATATTAACAGTGGTATCGAGGATGAGATCATTTCCGATATGATAGAGCATTCTTATCAGGAGGCTGTTAAGAGAATCCCAAAATCAGAGCGCTCTTTATTGAAGGAGCATTTGAACTAGACCCGCTTTCTGTAAATTTACGAAAAGTAAAAGCATTGTTACAATTTTAAGAAATGGGATTGACAAAACCGATTTTCGAGCGTATACTACACCCAACAATCTATAACTAATTAATAGGAATGGAAAGGAGAAACTAATGAGAGCACTTATGAACGTCATGTGTATGAATATGTGTGGCATGTGTATGCCGTCCGACATATTTACGCTGTGATAGTGAATGTGGTGTTTTCATGATGCGAGAGAAGCATAGGTTTCTTCTGATAAAGTATGAAAATAGCCTGACAGGATGCTATCATTGCATCCTGTCTTTTTATTTATGCGAGGGCAAAGCAAAGCATCACAAAAGCATGCTTGTGATGAACAAGCGCGCCTGCGTTAGCCGGAGAGGCTCGAGAAGTATGTTTCTTCCGGTTTAGTACATATTAATAGGAATAGTATTGTGAAAAGTAAGAATGTGGAGGTGGATTGTTTGGAGGAGAAGAAACCGATCATCGAACTGGTCGGACTCGGGAAGACATTCCAAAGTAAGAACAGTACCGTGAAAGCATTAGACGATATCAACCTGACAATTTATGAAGGGGAGATCTTTGGTATCATCGGGTTAAGCGGAGCGGGAAAAAGTACTCTGGTAAGGTGCATCAATTATCTGGAGAAGCCCACGGCGGGAACCGTGATTTTTGATGGAATTGATTTAAGTCTGATCAAGGATAAGGAGTTGCTGAAGAAAAGGCAGTCCATGGGGATGATTTTTCAACAGTTCAACCTGCTGATGCAGAGAACAGCCTTACAAAATATCTGTTTTCCGTTGGAGATTGCCGGTGTCCCCAGGGCAGAAGCGAAGAAGAGAGCCATTGAACTGCTTGAGATAGTAGGGCTGACGGAGAAAGCAAAGGCTTATCCGGCTCAACTGTCAGGAGGACAGAAGCAGAGGATTGCGATAGCAAGAGCATTAGCAACGAATCCGAAGGTTCTGCTCTGTGATGAGGCGACCAGTGCCCTGGATCCCACAACCACCCGTTCCATCTTGAGCTTACTGAAGGAAATCAATCAGAAGCTTGGCATTACAGTTATTGTTATTACCCACGAAATGAGTGTAATCGAAGAAATCTGTAATCGTGTGGCAATCATTGATCAAAGCCATATCGCAGAGGTCGGTGAGGTGGAGGATATTTTTATCAGGCCAAAATCAAGGATAGCAAAACAGCTGGTGTTCTCCGGAGATACCCATATTGATTCCTTTGTCGGTGCGTATAAGTGCAGGATCATATTTGACGGAAGGACCTCCTTTGAACCGGTCATTGCCAATATGGTTCTGGAATGCAGGACTCCGGTCAATATTTTGTTTGCGGATACCAAGGACATTGACGGGAAAGCCTTCGGACAAATGATCATCCAGCTGCCGGACGAGGAAATCAGCCGCAAAAGAGTCTATGCATATCTTCAATCGAATCAGATTCCTTACGAGGAGGTGACTTAACCATGTGGAATGAACAGATCATCAATATGATACTTAAGGGGATTCAGGAGTCCCTGTACATGACCCTGCTATCCTCCCTGATTGCCTATGCGATTGGCCTACCGATGGGTATTCTTCTGGTAGTCACGGATAAGGATGGAATTGCTCCGGCAGTTTTCTTTAATAAGATCCTCGGAGTGTTTGTGAATTTGATCCGCTCCGTACCCTTTGTCATTCTTCTGATTGCTTTGATGCCGGTAACCCGGGCAATTATTCATACTACAATCGGACCGAATGCAGTAGTAATTCCATTGATTATCGGCTCGGCACCCTATATTGCCAGACTTGTGGAATCTTCACTGAAGGAAGTTGACAATGGGGTAATCGAAGCAGCACAGTCCATGGGGGCTTCACCGATACAGATTATCTTCAAGGTGCTGATCCCGGAAGCGATGCCATCCCTGATCATGGGAGGAGCCATTGCAGTCATCACCATCTTAAGCTATTCCGCTATGTCAGGCTTCGTTGGAGGCGGCGGTCTTGGTACCATAGCAATCAACTATGGGTATTACCGCTATAAGATTGATATCATGGTGGTGACAATCCTAATACTTGTACTGATCGTTCAGGCCTTCCAGGAGCTTGGAGTTTGGTGGATGAAGCGCTCGGATAAGAGATTATAAAAACAGATATCCATAGCATACGATGACATACATCTAAAAGTTTAAGTAATTAAAAATAATAAAAGGAGGAATACATGATGAAAAAAATACTATCTCTCGTATTAGTACTTACCTTGGCAGTAGCAGCCCTGACCGGTTGCGGAACGAAAGAAAAAGGGGATCAAAGCCAGGCAGGTTCCCAGGGTGACAAAAAGGAAACCAAGAAAATTGTTGTAGGTGCCAGTGTAACCCCTCACGCAGAAATCCTTGAGAAGGCGAAGAGCATTCTTGCGGCACAGGGCTATGAACTGCAGATTATCGAATACACCGATTATGTACAGCCGAATGTGGCTCTGGATGCAGGTGATCTGGATGCGAACTACTTCCAGCATCAGCCTTACCTGGACCAGTTTAACGCAGAGCGCGGAATGGATCTTGTCTCCGTAGCAATCATCCACTATGAGCCCTTCGGAATTTATCCCGGCAAGACCAAGACCTTTGAGGAGCTGAAGGAAGGAGCTCAGATCGCAGTTCCGAATGACGGTACCAATGAGGCTAGAGCGTTACTGCTTCTGGAAGCTCAGGGCTTAATCAAGCTGAAGGAAGGCGTAGGAATGGAAGCGACAAAGAATGATATCGCAGAAAATCCTAAGAATATTGATGTCATAGAGATTGAGGCAGCACAGCTTGCCCGTTCCCTGCAGGATGTGGATATGGCAGTTATTAACGGTAACTTCGCAATTCAGGCAGAGCTTAATGTAGCTAAGGATGCGATTGCCGTAGAGGATAAGGAATCTCTGGCAGCAGATACCTATGGTAATATCATTGCCGTGAAGAAGGGTGATGAGGAGAGAGAAGAGATCAAGGCATTGGTGAATGCTTTAAAGAGTGATGAAATTAAGAAGTTCATCAATGATACCTTTGAGGGAGCGGTAGTACCGAAATTCTAACTTAATTCATTCCAATGCTGTAGGAGGTTTCGTAGGATTATAATGTAATACACGGTAACCTGACTACAACAGTAAATGGAAATAAATGGGCGTTTCTCATGTCTGGGAGGATTAAATTTGGTTTTCCTTACGGGCAAAGGGGGGACGTCCTTTTTCATCGGACAGTATGCTTTTTGGTTATACCTGCGTACCGGTGTACATATATAGAAACAAGGGACAACAGTGTAGGAGGAAAGTGGATAATCTCTCGGCAGTATCGCCAAATGGAAATCGTTTACTGACGACAGAATACTACATAATATTGCAGGTCGGCGGATTCCATGTTACTATGAAATAGGAGTATAGTATCAACATCATCTTTAGAGGGGTAACGGATGAGGAGCATCTTGAAGCTGAAGCGCATTTATCTTTTGGGGTTGATCCCGATATCTTTCCTGCTTATCCTGTTGGCAAAGAATAGTAGGTTTTTTGCTGAGCAGGTATTTGCTCAGCATATTTACAAATGGTTCTCTCAATTCATTTCGATCATCATCGGTATCTTTCCTTTTTCGTTAGCTGAGCTATTCATCTACACTTTGCCGATCACCGGGATCTTTTTATTGGGCCGGTATCTGGTCCGTATCATACGTTCAAAAGAGAAACGGATACAGTTGGTACTGAAGGGCCTGCTTAATATTCTATGTACCTTAAGTGTAGGAATATTTCTGTTTGTTATATTATCGGGGATGAACTATTACAGAGCTTCCTTCAGCAGTTATTCAGGACTTGAGATCAGGGAATCTACCATAGATGAATTATATGCCCTTACGGAGAGTCTTGCGTTTCAAGCTAATGAGCTAAGGGAAGAGACTTATGGCAGGAATGAGAAGGGTGTATTCGCCTTAACCGAAAGCAAATTCAAAGTAGCCAAGCTGGCTGACCAGGCCATGGATGAATTAGCCAAGACCTATAGTGTATTAAAGGGTAGGTACAGTGCGCCGAAGCCGGTCCTATCATCGAAGCTGATGTCCTATACCGAGATTACCGGTATTTTCTTTCCGTTTACCATGGAGGCGAATGTGAATACGGATATCCCTGACTATACCATACCGGCTACGATGCTGCATGAGCTGGCACATTTAAGGGGCTTCATGCGGGAGGACGAGGCCAATTATATTGCCTATCTGGCAGGGATGGCATCGGACAGCGCCGAGCTTAAGTACAGCAGTACGATGCTTGCACTCATTATTTCGGGAAATGCACTCTATGAGCAGGACCCGGATATGTATTTCAACATCAGAAGCCAGTACTCAGAGGGAGTCCTACAGGATATTCGGGCAAATTCAGAATACTGGACAAAATATGAGGATACTGTAATCAGTACTGTATCCAATAAAATGAACGATACCTACCTAAAAGCAAATAACCAGACAGATGGCGTTAAAAGCTATGGCCGAATGGTTGATCTTCTGCTGGCGAATTACCGCAAGGAACAGGGCATAGAATAAATCAGAATATTTTGGAAATCCATTCAGATAAAACAAGAGGCAGCTTACTTCTCCGAAAGCAGTTTGTTTGTAATCGTTACAAACTGCTTTCGGAGAAGCAAGCTGCCTCATTCTATCACCTTAACTTAAGCGTTTATTACTTCTTCCATCTGATTGACCAGGGTATCTGCCACCTGCTCGAGCATCTCTGTCTGAGAGGCTATTTCTTCCGCACCGGCAGCAATCTGCTGAGTTCTGGTATTAAGCTCCTCCAGGTTTTTTACAAAGGTTGCAGCCTGCTGCTTTAATTCTGTAATTGCGGGAATGAGCTTTTCACTGTTCTCCTTACCGATAGCAACAGCAGCCTTCGTGTTATTGGAAAGCAATCTGACCTGACCTGCTATGACAGAGAAGGCACGGCCGGCATCCCCTGCACGGGCAGCCTCAATCTCAGCATTCAACGCAAGAAGATTGGTTTGGGAGGAGATGTCTACGATCTCCTTATTAGACTTTTGATAAGCTGAAATAAATACGTTAAAAGCCTCCAGGGATTGCTCTAGTAGTTTGCTGTATTGGCTAAGCTCTGAGAGTGCCAAAGCCATCTCCATAGTCTCATTTGAGGTGGCTGCGTTCCCTTGGGATAGCTCCGTGATGGTTTTGCCAAGCATCTCGAAATTCCCGAGAAATTCTTTATAAAGCTGCTCCTTCTTATCTCTGTTCTTCAGCTGCTCCACCAGTTCTTCCATTTCCTTTTTCTCCAAAACCAGCTCGTCCTTAACAAAGTGAATACAATTTTCCTTACGGTTATAGCCGTAACCGATTGCCTTGGCCATTTCCTGGCATTTGCCGTAACCACAGGCGCTGCAGTTGATTTTACGGTCGCTTTCCGTGAGCTTATTCATCTCGTTAAAGATAAGGTCCAGCTCTTCATCAGAAATATCCTTCAGCAAAACAGCAGCATCCGAT
>JAEZHX010000180.1 GCA_023436765.1 Bacillota bacterium | reverse complement strand
GGTTGAACGTGATTAAGTCATGGACATAAGGAAGTAAAATTATTATAATAGAGCCATAAGAACTTTATGTTTAAGAATAAGTGGCAATGCTGCAGGAAATCTGCGGTGTGACGTAATACAAATATTTATTCATATGGTGAATTTGTGCTGACACATATTCGCGAGTATAAAAAATCAGAAAACAAAATTCTTGGACAGAATGGAGGACGATTATGAAACGAGTATTTTTAGTAGTACTGGATAGCGTAGGAATTGGTGAGATGCCCGATGCCGGAAAATATGGGGATGAGGGAAGTAACACTCTGTATGCGGCATCCCAAAGCGAATACTTTATGATGCCGAATATGAAGAAGCTCGGGTTATTTCACATAGACGGAGTAAAGGAGAAGTTTCCCGAAGTAAGCAGCAATGATTTATTTGAGGGAAGTGTAGCAAGATTGGCAGAAAGCTCTAACGGGAAGGATACGACGACAGGCCATTGGGAGATAGCCGGGATCATATCGGAAAAGCCGTTTCCCACCTACCCGAATGGGTTTCCCGAGGAGGTAATCAAGGAGTTTGAAGAGAGGACCGGCAGGAAAGCAATCTGCAATCTGCCTTATTCCGGCACAGATGTAATCAGGGATTATGGAAGAGAGCATGTGGAGACAGGTGCGCTGATTGTGTATACCTCCGCAGATAGTGTGTTCCAGATTGCAGCACATGAGGATATCGTTCCTGTGAAGGAGCTTTATCGGTATTGTGAAATTGCCAGAGAGCTGCTGCAGGGAGAGCATGCTGTCGGAAGAGTAATCGCAAGACCCTTTACGGGTGCATACCCTGATTTTTCAAGGACAACAAACCGCCATGATTATTCTCTGGCACCCTCTATAACGATGCTGGATCAGCTGTCCCAAGCAGGCTATGATGTACTTGCAGTAGGAAAGATCTATGATATCTATGCCGGAAAGGGAATTACAGATACGGTTCGTACACAGAATAATGAAGAGGGGATTGAGAGGCTGATTGAGAGAACCGGAAGGGATTTTAATGGGATCTGCTTTGTAAACCTGGTGGATTTTGATATGGTATACGGACACAGGAATAATGTGGATGGATATGCAAAAGCCCTCAGCTACTTTGACAGCCAGTTACCCAGAATCATGGATGGTCTGAAGGAGGATGATATTCTGATGATTACTGCCGATCATGGCTGCGATCCGTCAACACCTTCCACGGACCATTCCAGAGAGTACATTCCTCTAGTTATTTATGGGGATAAGATAAGGAAGGGTAAGAATGTCGGTACAAGAAGTACCTTTTCCGATATTGCGGCAACTATCCTTGATTATTTCGAGCTTAAGCCTGAGATAGAGGGAACCTCCTTCCTTGGTGAGATCCTTAATAAATGATGTAGGAATGAATACCTGCAAGGCCGGCATTCACTCCTGGATTATAGGATCAGGATATGAACTGATTAGTTTGTTAAGAGGATGGAGGACGATATATGGAGAGGATGACTCACCCTTTTCCACCGGTCTATGATTCCAGCTCAAAGCTATTGATCCTCGGGACCTTCCCCTCGGTGAAATCCAGAGAGGGGGAGTTCTATTACCATCATCCGCAGAACCGGTTCTGGAGGGTAATCAGCGGGCTATATGGTGAGCCGCTTCCCGGGAGCATTGAAGAGAAGAAGCAGCTGCTCTTAAGGAACCGGATCGCTGTATGGGATGTGATACAAAGCTGTGAAATAACAGGCTCCTCAGACAGCAGCATCAGAAATGTGGTGCCGAACGATATCGGCGCATTATTAAATCGGACCGAAATCAAAGCGCTATTTGCCAATGGTGGGACGGCATACCGGTTATACCAGCGATATATCAGACCTGTAACGGATAGGGACATCCAACAGCTCCCCTCCACCAGCCCCGCCAATGCCACCTGCTCCCTGGAAAAACTAATTCAGCAATGGAGTTGCCTAAGAACAGGACTGGAGTAACAGGAATAACGAATAGCTCAATAACTCTATATAATGACTCTATATATAACAGACTGTAGTGAGTATATTACAGGGAAAAGTAAAGAGAGAAGTAAAGAAAGAAGAATAGAGGAGTTTTAGAGAAAGAATATAGGGATGAAAGTGTCAAAACCCTCATAACATTAACCTTCGTCAATTTACACCAGTAATACTACATTACGAGTAATATCAAAACATATTTAATGAGCAACTGTATGAAGTCGTTGGTACTTAGACCACGTATTTTGTGGTCTTATGTACCACTACGTACTTCATCCAAGCGGAAGCGTGTTGCGAATAAATATGATTTGGATTACTCGTATCAACAAAACTGGTGTAAATTGACGAATTCATTAATACATAAAGGGTTTTGACGCTTTCATCTTATCATTATAATTACCACACGAAAGGATATGCTATGAGAATCGTAATTCAGAGAGTATCGGAAGCGGAAGTTAAGGTAGAGGGAAAAACAACCGGAAAAATCGGGAAGGGATACCTGATTCTTCTTGGAGTCGGGAAGGCGGATACGAAGGAAATAGCCGACAAATACCTCGATAAGATCTTGAAGCTTAGAATTTTTCCCGACGAAAACGGGAAAACCAACCTATCTCTTACTGAAGTGGGCGGAGAGATTCTGGTGGTGTCCCAATTCACTTTGTATGCCGACTGCAAGAAGGGAAACAGACCGGATTTTATCCATGCCGGCGGTGCTGTACTGGCAGAAGAGCTCTATGAATACTTCCTTAATCAGATAAAACAGCGGATGGGAAAGGTGGAGGCCGGAGAATTCGGTGCCGATATGAAGGTGTCACTGATCAATGACGGACCCTTCACCATCATTCTGGATGAGAAAATTCTTTAGAAAAAGGATTGACAAAACGTCTAAATTTTTTATACTTACTATAGGAAGCGATGGAAAATAATACTTAAATATGGGAAAGTATAGCAGGCGGAGGGATCGGTATGATTAGAATTCAGAACTTAACGAAGGTCTATAAGCTATCCAAGAAACAGATGCAGGAGCAGAAGACCAGGAAAAACATGAAGAAGGCAGTGAAGCATCTGAGCCTAACAGCAAAACCCGGTGAGATCTATGGGCTGTTAGGACCGAATGGTGCAGGTAAGACGACAGCACTCCGCTGCATTGCTACTCTGTTGAAACCTACTGAGGGAAGTATCCATGTATGTGGATTGGATACTGTTAATGATTCCGTAAAGGTCAGGGAGAAGATTAGTTTCCTTACAAATGAGATTAAACTGGATCCGCAATTTTCGTCAAAGTACATGTTCAATTTTTTCGGAAGGCTCCATGGACAGGATGAGCAGACCATAAATTCCAGACGGGCGATGCTTTTTGATCATTTTGGAATTAAGGGTTTTGAGGATAAGAAAATCAATGAACTTTCAACCGGTATGAAACAAAAAGCTTCCATCGCAGTAAGTCTGGTACATGATCCTGAGGTCGTAATCTTTGATGAGCCTACGAACGGACTGGATATCGTTACTGCCCGGAATGTTACGGATTATCTGAAGCTTTTAAAGCAAGAGGGAAAGACTGTCATCATCTCCACCCATATTATGTCTGAAGCAGAGAAGCTGTGTGACCGCATCGGTATTATTATTAATGGTGAACTGGTTTTAGAAGGAACCTTAAAGGAGATCCTTGCTAAGACAGGGACTCACGACCTGGAAGATGCATTTTTCGAGCTTTATAAGCAGTATAATAAGGAGGAGGCATAACCATGAACGGAACAAAAAATATTATAATGAAGGAACTGACCAGAGTATTTACGGATAAAAAGCTGATTTTCAGTTTATTTCTCCTCCCCGGTATCCTGATTATGGTTATGTACACTTTAATGGGAAATATGATGCAGAGCTTTGAGAGCAACATTGATGAACACATTCCCAAAGTTTATATTCAGAATGCTCCCGAGAATCTGGGGCAATTCATGGAAAGCGTTGATTTTAAAGCGGAGATTACATATCTTAAGGCCTCCGAGAAAATTGATGCAGTTAAGAACAGTATACTGAACGGAGACGTTGAACTTCTGGTAGTATTTGATGAAGGGTTCCTAAGTACCATCCATAATTACACCAATTCCGGCGATACTATTCCGGAAGTAAAGACTTATTACAATACTGCGGAGGATTATTCCAACGCTGCACGAAATAACTTTGTCAACAAAGTATTAAACGCCTTCCAACAGTCTCTGCTGGCAGAGCGCCTGGGCAATATAGAGCAGCTGCAGGTGTTTTATATTGATAAGGACCCTTCCACCTCTGTTATCGTCAATGAGGAGAAGGCAAGTGGGAAGGGCTTCTCCATGCTGCTGCCGTTCTTAATTAATATCATGATGTTCCAGGGAGCGATGGGACTCGGAATTGATGCAATTACGGGGGAGAAGGAGCGGGGTACCCTATCCAGCATGCTGTTATCGCCAATACGAAGAAGCGAGATCGTATTTGGAAAGCTGTTATCCCTGGCGATCCTCACCAGTATTTCTGCAGTGATCTATACCGTATCCGTAATGGTGGGCTTAAAGAATATGGCAGGAGGTCAGATGGGAGACATCAATAAGCTAAACTTTACTCCGGTTGAGATGCTGCAGTTACTAAGCATCCTTATGGTCCTTGTTTATCTCTTCGTTTCCTTGGTCTCTCTGGTAGCGGTCTATGCAAGAACAGCGAAGGAGGCAGGTACCTATGTCATGCCGTTAATGATCCTGGTGATGCTGGGAAGTATCTTGACGATGTTTTCGGGTAACATGGATAAGAGAATCGAATATTACGCAATCCCGGTCTATAATAGTGCGGTAAGCATCCAGAACCTGTTCATGGGTGAACTGACGATGACGCAGTATGGTGTTACCATTGGATCTTTAGCGTTGTTAGCACTCGTAGTAACAGCCCTCATTACCAAGGCCTTTAACAGTGAGAAGGTTATGTTTAACGCTTAATAGCATAGGTGATTGATTATCGCAAGACATCCGGGAAGCCGGCCGAATGATGGTTGGCTCCCCGGATATTTTTATTGTAAAAAATACAATCGGCTGAATTGGGGTATTCTGTGATTCCTAACTACTTCGGAGTAATCAGCCATTCGATATATTTACACATGTGATATATAAGGTCCGATACCGGAGATTCTTCATAATCCACTGATTTTAAATGGAAATAAAATATAAGAAACAAATGTATAAAGTTTCCCATTTTACAAACAATATTATCAGATAATAGATTGTACTAATTAACTGCATAATTTTAAACGCAAATGGAGGAAATGATTTATGAAAGCAACCGGTATTGTAAGAAGAATAGATGATCTTGGTCGAGTAGTTGTCCCGAAGGAAATAAGGCGTACATTAAGAATTCGTGAGGGTGACCCTCTGGAAATTTTTACGGACAGAGAGGGCGAAATCATCCTTAAGAAGTATTCTCCGATCGGAGAGCTGGGACAATTTGCGAAGCAGTATGCTGATTCTCTGAACCAGACTACCGGTCATATCGTAGCAATTACCGATAAGGACATGTTTATCGCCGCCTCCGGGCCTACGAAAAAAGATCTTCTCACTAAGAGCATCAGCCACGAGCTCGAGGAGGTCATTAATGAAAGAGAAAGCGTTGTAGCAGGAAAAGAAGATAAGAATTACATCAAAATAACGAACGAGGATGATGAATTCACTTATCAGGTGATTTACCCGATTATCAGTGAGGGAGATGCGATTGGAGCTGTTATCATCCTGACGAAGGACGCCAAAGTAAAGTTCGGAGAAATGGAAACAAAGCTGGCAAGTACAGCAGCAGCATTTCTGGGAAGGCAAATGGAACAATAGCTGCAATTAGGCAATATGAATCAACAGTGAGATTCCAGTCATAAAGGAGAGTGTTGTTAAAGGACTATTCCTTGCAACACTCTCTTTTTGTTCTTTAGGATTATGCTTGAACTACATGGACCGAATTGTTATAATGTGGTAAGGATTCAAAGGGTAAAGGGGGATAAAATATGCCAGGTTACAGTTTTACTGAGTTTATGGACATTATTAGAAAATTGCGGAGCGAGGAGGGCTGTCCCTGGGATCGGGAACAGACTCACTCAAGCTTGAAACCCTGCCTGATGGAGGAGAGTTACGAAACGATTGAAGCAATCGATCGGGGAGATATGGATAACCTGTGTGAAGAACTCGGGGATCTAATGCTGCAGGTTGCACTTCATAGTGTCATAGCGGAGGAGAAGGGAGAGTTCACGATTGACGACGTGGTTGACAGGGAAAGCGAGAAGATGGTTCGCAGACACCCCCATGTGTTTGGAGATGTTGCCGTGAATAATTCTGAGGATGTTATTATTAACTGGGATAAGATCAAGGAGAAGGAGAAGGCTGAGAAGAGTCCTTCTGAGGAGCTCTTAAGTATACCGAAAGCATTTCCGGCAATCCTTAGAACTCAGAAGGTTTTGAAAAAAACAATGAGAGCCGGAATACCTGCACCAGAGCTTGAAAGTACTATGAATTCGCTGTCGCAAGGCCTTAAAAAGCTGCAAAAGAGTATCGATGATGGGGAAGATATCCGTATTAGTGAAAATTTTGGAGAACTACTGTTTTCTATGATAAGTTTATCGCTCATTTTACAATTAAATGCAGAATATTCCTTGACAAATGCTACTAATAAGTTTATAAATAAAGTTATAGATGTGTTTGCTCTGGCCGATAGACAAGGCAGAAGTCTATGCGATATTTCCTCGACTGAGCAGGATGCTTTGTGGAGGGACAAGGAATAATCGTAAGATTATTTACAAAAATATAACTATCACTTTAGAGGAGGAGAAATCCATGAACAAAGCAGAATTAGTTGCAGCTATTGCAGAGAAAACAGATTTTTCTAAGAAGGATTCTGAGAAGGCTTTAAAGGCTTTTATCGATGTGGTTACAGAGGAATTAACCAAGGGTGAAAAGGTTCAGTTAGTTGGCTTCGGTACATTCGAAGTTGCTGAGAGACCCGCTAGAACAGGAAGAAATCCTTTAACAAACGCTCCCATGACAATCGCTGCTTCTAAAGCACCTAAGTTCAAAGCAGGTAAGGCTTTAAAGGACGTTATTAACGCATAGTTGTTATTTAAAACAAAAGAGGCTGTTTTAAATTCCGAATCTCCATGGGGTGTAGGGTTTTTAAAACAGCCTTTTAACGTTCTTCAAAAATAGTTTGTACAGACGCCTGAGTTCTAGGGTGTAAAGCTAATTGGAACACGCTTTATTTTATGGAGGTTATATATGAGACTTGATAAATTTTTAAAGGTATCCAGACTGATTAAACGCAGAACTGTCGCAAATGAGGCATGTGATGCAGGAAGAGTTATGATAAACGGAAAGCCCGCCAAAGCCTCTTCCACTGTGAAGGAGGGTGACATAATTGAGATAGGCTTCGGTACGAAGGCAGTTAAGGTAGAGGTGTTGGATGTTCAGGAAACTGTCAGGAAGGACGAGGCGAAGGAGCTTATTAAGTATCTCTAAATCCGTCATTAAGTCAAAGGTCTCCTCATATACTTAAAAAGAAGAACTTGGATTAAAACCAGCCAGGTCTTTTTAGTATAATTAGAGGAGGCTTATTTATGGATGAAAGACAACAAATTCAGAAGGGTCATAGGCTGAATATTAATGCAAGAAAATCAGCTGCGATAACCGGTGTCAATGACGTGCTCTCCTTTGATGCCGGAGAAGTGCTCCTTCAGACGGAACAGGGTGTCCTGATGATCAGGGGGCAAGAGCTGCATGTAAACCGGCTGACCTTAGAAAAAGGCGAGGTTGATATTGACGGAAGGATTGACAGCTTGACCTATTCGGATAATGCTAACTATGGTAAATCGGGAGAATCCTTATTTGGCAGGCTTTTCAAGTAGGAGGCCTGTATGAATGAAGCAATTTCGGTAGAACTGCAATTCTTTCTGATTTCGATCCTCTGGGGCGTGCTTATTATACTAGCTTATGATATCCTGCGGATTTTCAGAAGACTGATACCTCATAATGCATTTGTTCTGGCGATTGAGGACATCGTTTTCTGGGTTCTCGCCAGTTTATTCATCTTTGCTATGATATATACGATGAATAACGGGACGATCCGAGGCTTCTCCGTCATGGGCATGGGAATAGGAATGACCCTGTATTATTTTATCTTCAGCGAGCTGTTCGTAAAATGGATGACCAAAGCCTTCCTTCTATTATTGCGCCCTATTTACATTCTGATAAGCACTATAAAAAGAGTGCTGAAGTTTGTTGTGTCAAAACTAAAAAAGGCATATGATAAGTTTTATTTCCAATTGAAAAAATTTGTGAAATCAGTTAAAATAACGTTAAATAAGAAACGTGAATTGCACAATGCAAAGCGGACCCGGCGGTTGGATCTTAAGGCCGAGAAAAAGGCTGAAGAAAAGAGCAGGAAAGCCGAAAAGAAGAGCAGGGCGCAAAAGAAGGGTACAAGGACGGCAGGGAATGAGCCATCCACGTTGGATCGTAACCGTACAACAGATCGGAATCAGTCAAATGTAGTATATCGAAGACCTGTAGTTCATAGGTCAGGCTCAATTGGGAATAGAAAGACGGCAGGGAGATAAAAGGACAGTCTTGATGTCCTTGCCGACTCTTCGTGCTTGGGAGATGGGGCAGTAAGATGAGAAGAAGAAAAAAGAGGACAGGCATCGGAATAATAGCGTTTTTCGTTTTGAGCATCTGCGGAATCGTTGCTTACAGGAAAGTAGGCCTTGAGGAGAAGAAGGAATCTTTGGCGGTACAGAAATCCAACCTGGAGTCCCGTATCAAAGAGGAGGAGGACAGAAAAACCAATATTAAGAACTATGAGGCTTATGTCCAGACTAAAAAGTATATCGAGGAAATTGCCCGTGAGAAGCTGGGGCTTGTATATGATTATGAGATACTTTTTGAACGAGAAGAGGAATAGATGATCAGAGGAATGATTTTACCATTGACAAGCCTTAAGAAAGCAGATATAATGAAATTCGTCACTTTGGCGAAGTAGCTCAGTTGGCGAGAGCATGCGGTTCATACCCGCAGTGTCGGCGGTTCAAATCCGTCCTTCGCTA
>JAEZHX010000285.1 GCA_023436765.1 Bacillota bacterium | reverse complement strand
ATTTACAATCCTATTATACTATACTAATTAAGGGAGGAAGTGTCAATAAGATACTTTGGGAACGTGCGCCCGCCGGGCGCACGGATAAAAGAAGAAGGGATATTCTCCCTCCTTCTTATCCAATATTAGATGATAAATCTGATTATTATTGAGCAATGAAATAACGTTTCAAGGCCTTGATAAAGCAGTCCTTATAACCAGCCTTTTTGATAGCCTCTGATGCCAGAATATCTACACTGCCGATTTTCTCGTTCCCTAAGGAATAGACAATCTCACCGATTTTATCATTTGGAGCCACCGGTGCCTTCACTTCCTCAAACAGAATGATTTCCTTCTTAATATCTGCCGGATTCTTGCCCTTCGAGAATAGATAAGAGAACTCTCCTCTCGGTTTTCCTACTACAGCATCTACTACTCCCTTCACTACCCGGACAGGCTCTAAGGTAAGCGCCTGATGCTGATCTACAAATACACTGTAATTAGCAAAGCCATAGTTTAATAGCTTCGCTGCTTCCTGGAATCTTGTCTTGGTATCCGGGGCAGCCATGATTACGGCAATCAGATTCATATTGTTTCTTCTGGCAGTTGCTGAGAGACAGTATTTTGCCAGGCTGGTAGAACCGGTTTTTAAACCAGTAATACCATGATAGGATTTAATCAGCTTATTCGTATTCGTCAGCCCAAATTCAGTTCTTCCCTTTTTGGTCGTATGTACGAAGTTATCCATCCAAACGGTGGAGTAATTACTGATCTCGGGGAATCTCGTAATCAATTCCCTGGACATCAGTGCAATATCATATGCTGTGGTATAATGATTATCGACATCCAGGCCACAGCAATTCACAAAATTCGTATTGTTCATGCCCAGTTCCTTGGCCCGAGCATTCATTCTGGCAACAAATTCTTCTTCCGAGCCTGCGATATACTCCGCCATGGCTACCGAAGCATCATTGGCACTGGCGATACTGATGCATTTGATCATGGTATCCACATTCTGTGTCTCATAAGGCTCCAGAAATACCTGTGAGCCTCCCATGGAGGCAGCATGTTCACTGACGCTGACCTCATCCATCATCTTAATCTGGCCGCTTTCCAAAGCCTCGAAAATCAGAAGCAATGTCATGATCTTCGTAACACTGGCCGGCTTCAGCCTTTCATCCTTATTTTTTTCAAAAATGACAGTACCCGTGGAGCCTTCAATCAGGACAGCTGAAGGGGAGGATAGAGTTATCTGGGCTTCCACTGTAGTCGCAGCCGGTATGGCATGATCCTTCGTGTCCGGCTGTGTCTGCTTTAAATACCCTGCAGAGGTAATGCCGGTAAATGACATAAGAATTAAGGTACATATAATTAGAATTGCTCCTGCTTTTTTCATAAAACAGCTCCGAAAAAACTATTATTACTATTCTAATCCATGCTGTCTGTTTTTAGAACAAACCCTACAAATATTTGTCTTATTTCATTTCACTATTACCGTACACTTGAAGGTCTTTCCCTTCGCCTTCACTGTAATCACCGTTCTGCCTTTCGATTTGGCCTTCACCTTACCTGTCCAGCTGACACTTGCCACCTCCGTATTACTACTCTTATAGTTTGGTATTCCTCCTCCACCTTTCATTTTCAGTCGATAGCCTTCTCCAACCCTCAGCGTCAGCTTCTCCTTATTAATATCAAGTACAAGCACTCTGCACTTTAATTCCTTCTTACCAACCCTTGCGATGATAAAGCAATTCCCTGTCTGATAAGCAAATACCCTTCCATTAAAATTAACCCCGGCCACACGAAAATCCGTGGAGGAATACTTCACCCTTTCATTAATTCCGATGACCCGGAGCTTACATTCCTCACCCTTTGCCAATACGACATCATTTTTATTCAAGTGGATAGAAAATAAAGGGCGGTACATTTTACGGAAATATACCGAGCTGTTTGTAATAATAAAATGCAGAATTAGGATTACTGCAATTCCGATGATCATTAGTTGAAACAGTTTTTTAATGATATTGCTTGATTGATTTCCATATGGATCATACATATTCATCCCACACTTTATTCTAAAGCCTTACCGGGAATCGGAGGGACTCCAAAGAGTGGCCGGTCTGATGTTACATCATATGTAAAAGCCAAGAGGATTCGAACCTAAAAATATAAGATGCACCAAATGCCTTCCTTAGCATGGTAAACCATGACATAGATACCTTGCTGCAGCTCAGCAAAAAGTATATGAAGGAAAGCATAAGGTGCATCCGTTAGACTGGAAATGATCCAGTATCATTTCTAAGCGTTTATGATTATATTTGTATACTACATCTGTAGTACTCCATCCTTTGTAACGATGCTATAGACGTATTTATTCTTAGCCGGCTTCTCCTTGCCGATCACATAAGCCTCCAGAAATCTTTGTTTCGCTTCGGACAGCTTAGCCGCGTCATTCGCATACAGAATAGCCAGCTCTTCCCCCTTCGTAACCGGATCTCCCAGCTTCTTCTTAAGCTCAATTCCTACAGAGAGATCAATCACACTTTCCTTCGTCAGCCTTCCACCGCCCAGAAGTAAAGAGGTCATCCCCACCTCATCCGTATGGATATAGGAGATATACCCGTCCTCAGGAGCCAGAACCTTCTCTTCTATGGTTGCCCGCGTAAACAGCTCGGGATGATATACCGACTGGCTGTTACCGCCCTGCGCCTCCACAAATTCAGCGAATTTATTCAGAGCACTCCTGCTCTCAATCGTACCAATTAGTGCTTCCCTTGCTTCCTCCACAGAGGCTGCTATCCCTGCCCCCAGGAGCATATAAGAAGCTAAGGTCATGCTGACCTCCAGAAGATCCTTCGGTCCGTTACCACTTAAGGTCTGGATGGCTTCCTTCACCTCAAGAGTGTTTCCGACCATATTGCCAAGAGGCTGATTCATATCCGTAATCACTGCGTAGGTGGTCCTTCCGGCGATGGTACCGATCTGAACCATTTCCTTTGCCAGTGCGAGGGAATCCTCATAGCTCTTCATGAATGCACCGCTACCTGTCTTAACATCAAGAACAATTACGTCCGAACCGGAGGCAAGCTTTTTACTCATGATACTGCTGGCAATCAGCGATATATTGTCAACGGTGGCAGTAACATCGCGCAGTGCATACAGCTTCTTATCCGCAGGTGCCAGATTGGCTGTCTGCCCTACAATTGCCATCTTGATCGTATTCACATTATCAATGAAGCGTTCCGGTGTAATCGAGGTCGAGAAGCCCGGGAAGCTCTCCAGCTTATCAATGGTTCCGCCGGTATGGCCCAGTCCTCTTCCGGACATCTTCGCCACAGGAATTCCCAGAGCTGCCACCATCGGCCCTAAAACCAAGGAGGTCTTATCACCCACACCACCGGTACTGTGCTTATCCACCTTCACCCCATGAATGGCGGACAGATCCAGCATATCTCCGCTGTTCGCCATGGCAATCGTTAATGCCGCCGTTTCCTCATGGTTCATACCATTCAGACAGATTGCCATCAGAAGTGCTGACATCTGATAATCAGGAATTGCCCCCTCGGTATAGCCCTTTATGATAAAATCTATTTCTTCCTTCTCTAACACTTCCCTTTTCTTTTTCTTCTGAATTAAATCGTACATCTGCATATCGTTCTCACTCCGTTTGTCATTATTCCTGCATTCTGCAGTATAGTATATGGATATCCTTCCATCATATTGTATTCAGATTTCTATATTATAACATAGGTTTTATGAATTGGCTAATTCTTCTGAACGGATCAGTATTTGTTTCGTTCAGAAGGAGAATGTAACAGATCAATTCCATTATTTTAGGAGAATGTTATTTTTACCATATAATATGTAGGTTCCGGTTGACGAACCAGGGAAAACATTATAAAATAAATCAACTATTAGAAAGGGTGATAAACGCTATGAGCTTCAAATTTATTAAGGAAGTAATCTCTCCGGAGGAATTGGTGCAGGCTTATCCGATGCCTGCCAAAGATGTTCTCCGTAAAAAGGAACGTGATAAACAAATCAAAGATATCATTACAGGGGACTCGAACAGATTTCTTGTCATCATCGGTCCCTGTTCTGCTGATAATGAAGATGCCGTCTGCGATTATATCTCCCGCCTCGCGAAGGTCCAGGAGAAGGTCGAGGATAAGCTGATCCTGATTCCGAGAATCTATACAAATAAGCCTCGTACCACAGGGGAGGGCTATAAGGGTATGGTGCACCAGCCTGACCCTGAGAAGGAGCCGGATCTGCAGGAGGGTCTGATCGCCATGAGAAAGATGCATCTTCGTGCGATTTCGGAAAGTGGTCTGACTGCGGCAGATGAGATGCTCTATCCGGAGAATTGGCCCTATGTGGAGGACATCCTCTCCTACGTAGCCGTCGGAGCCCGTTCCGTGGAGGATCAGCAGCACAGACTGACAATCAGCGGCATGGATGTTCCTGCCGGAATGAAGAACCCTACCAGCGGCGACTATTCTGTTATGCTGAATTCGGTTGTAGCTGCCCAGGCAAGCCACACCTTCCTATACCGCACCTGGGAAGTGGTTACCTCCGGTAATCCACTCGCTCATACAATCCTTCGGGGTGCTGTGAATAAGCATGGCCAGTCCATTCCGAACTACCATTATGAGGACCTGATCCGCCTCGTCAATATGTATAACGAACGGGAGCTACTAAATCCCTCCTGTATCATAGATGCGAACCATGCCAATTCCAATAAGCTATATGCGGAGCAGCCCAGAATCGTGAAGGAAGTGCTCCACAGCCGCAGAGTATCCCCGGAGATCTCTAAGCTTGTTAAGGGTGTGATGATCGAAAGCTATATCGAAGGCGGCACCCAGAAGGTAACAGAGCACACCTACGGCAAATCCATTACCGATCCCTGCCTGGGCTGGGAAGACTCCGAGAAGCTGATCTATACGATTGCGGAAGGATTATAAATCACCTTCTATTTTCAATCTCAGCTCACAGTTTTTGATAAGGCGTTCATAATAATAAAAGTGACAAGCTCCGCCATATAATAGGGACCTGTCACTTTTTTATGTGCGATAGAGAAGCTTACATCAAGCTTGCCGGTTCGTATGCGTTTGCGGGTGAGCCTAGGCGATCCTTTATAGGCTCCTATGCTCTCGGATGAGTGCTCATATAGACATCCCTGCTGCTTTTATAGTTGCGGGACAGATAGAGCTGGGTTGTGCTGATATCCGCATGGCCTAAGAATTCCTGAACACTTAAGAGATCTGCTCCATTCTCCAGCAAATGAGCCGCGAAGGAGTGTCTGATAATATTGGGGTTAATCTCCTGAATCCCAACCTCGTTCGCATAAGCCTTTAAAATCTTCCAGAAGCCCTGTCTGGTCAGCTGCTCTCCGGAAGAATTCAGGAACAGGATCTCTGTTTCACCCTTAACGAAGGCGGAGTCCCTGATCTTACTATATTCCTGAAGTGCAGACTTTGCCGTCTTACCGAAGGGCACGATTCTCTCCCGCTTCTCACCGCAGGCCAGATATCTGCCGGCTAGATTAATATCACTCACCTTTAAGGAGATCAGCTCGGACACCTTCATCCCGGTGGCATATAAGAGCTCCAGCATAGCTCGGTCCCTTATCCCCTTATTCGTTTTCTCGTCAGGCTGCTTTAACAGACGGTCAATCAAGTCCGGCGGTATGACCTGAGGAGCTTTCTTGATCACCTTCGGAGGCCTGATTCGTTCCGAAGGATCCCCGGTAATCTTACCGTTTTTAAGTAAGAATAGCAGAAATGCTTTGATCGAGGCGATATTCCTGGAAACGGAGGCAGAAGTCATTCCCTCCTTCTCTAAGGACAGGATGTACGAATTCAAGCTGGTTTCACTGATTTTCTGGACTGTTCCGATGCCCTGCTTATCCAGATAAGCTGCTAGCTTTTTCAAATCATTTTGATAGGCCCCTATGGTATTAGCAGAAGCATGTTTGATCTCATGAAGATATGTAACAAACTCGTTTATGTACTGATTCATTTCCTACCTCCTCATTTGCCAATGGATGATTTCATCTGTAACAATTATGGAGCAAGCTTTAAGTAAATAAATTCAGTGTTTTCTTAAGTAGATAGGAGCCAACATATGCTTCCAAAAAGGTTGCCAACAGCAATAAGGCTGCTAACACCAGCAGAAACAGGATATTCTGCCTGAGCTGATGCACAATGGTTCCCATATAGTTCCTCTTATCATAGTAGATCGTCCTGCACAGTCCATAGCCCTTGTAAAGGCAAAGCAGCGCAATCGGCAGATACAGCAGCCCATGAGGGAAGGGGTAGACCAGGATCAGTAATAATCCCTTAAACCCATACTGCATCGCTACCGCTGAGATAAAGAATCCGGTAGTAAATCCGAAGGCAATTAATTTAAAGACCATATACGGAACACCGAGAATGGTGATGGAAAGTAGCCAGAAGACAGCAAACTCCTTGAAATTCTGCCCCAGGACATAGAGGAACAGTCCCCCATAATCAATACTGCTTCTTGCAATCTCCGTAAATATAATGCTCTGGTATTCCGTCATTTTCTTGTCATAGCTGTCATGGAATATATTCGCTGCCAAGATCCCGAAGAACAATCCCAGGATTAATAAGATGACAGCTATCTGGAACATATTAAGTCGTCGTAATTGTGATTTAAACTGTTTCATTTCCTTTCATCCTGTCAGATATCCTCTTTAGAAGATATGACGGAGTTGGAAAAATAGAACAAGCTGGTTTTAAGTATCACAATATCAAATTCATTCTGTTTTCATTACAAACCAAGCTTTGTTTTATAAGCTAACAAGGCTGCGATGGTTTTCGCATCCATAATCCTGCCTTCCAGGATCATGGTAATCAGTTCCTCCAAAGAATGCCTCTCTACAGATACAAATTCATCCGGATCCAGGTTCTGCTTGGTGGGCTGTATCCCCGTGGTATAGAAGATACAGATCTTCTCATTACTGAACGCAACTGTTGTATATAGATCAATCAAATGATGAACCTCTCCTGCCCGATATCCGGTCTCTTCCTCACACTCCCTGATTGCACAGGTCCGGTTATCCTCACCTGCATTGAGGCCGCCGGCCGGAATTTCCAGCGTTTCACCGTCTACGGCATTCCGGTACTGCCTTACCATAAGGATCTTACCGTCCTGATCCACAGGGATCATCGCAGAGGCACCTTTGTGATCGATGAAATCAAAGGTCGTTACCCTCTCATCATTAATTTCGATCGTATCCTTGTAGAAATCTATAATATTTCCCTTCAGGGCTAACTCTCTGTTTAAACGTTTGTATTGGTCCATAGTTCCTCCGTGTTATCTGATATCAATCGTATTAAGCTTTAAAGCTCATTATTTCTTCACGCTTAAGCTGACTGCTTTCTCATAGCAGGCATCCGTTGCCTTAAGGACCGCATTGCGGAAACCGTACTCCTCCAAAGCACTGACCGCTGCAATTGTGGTTCCTCCGGGAGAACAAACATTATCCTTAAGCTTTCCGGGATGCTCCCCGGTCTCAAGAACCATGGCCGCTGCACCCAGAACCGTCTGGGCTGCCAGCAGGTAGGCTTTATCCCTCGAGATACCGTATTTAACGACACTATCGGCCAGTGCTTCAATAAAAAGATAGACATAGGCCGGTGAGCTGCCGTTCGCACATACCACGGCATTCATCAGGGCTTCGTCAAACACCTCATATTTACCATAGGACCCGAAGAAACGGTAAAGGACCTCTTTCTCCTCTTCAGAATATGCCGACTTTGAAAAGCAGATACCGGTCATCCCCTGATTTACCATTGCCGGAGTATTTGGCATGGCCCTGACGATTCTTATGTTATCGGACAGTTCCTGCCGGATCGTATCGATCATAATACCGGCTGCAATAGAAATCAGGATATGATCTTCTCTCACCTGTTCCTTAATCTCCCTTAGCACCTCAGGGAAGAACTGAGGCTTTACCGCTAATAGCAGGTATTTACAGTTCTTGACCACAGTAATGTTATCCTGACAGGCCATAACAGAAGTCTCCTTCTCTACCTCCTGCCTTTTCACAGCAGAGGGCTCCGAATAGATGACCTCACTGCTTCCAAAGGTCCTGATCGCGGCCTTAAGCAGGGGATATCCCATATTACCGACACCGATTACACCAAATAATGCCATACTCATCCTTCTTTCACTCTTTTCATGTTAACATAATAATATTACATTTTATAGCAATAAGCAAGTACCCCAAAGATTTTCACCTATGTCGAGAAAATTTAGTCGTTCAATAGAGTTCACTGGGGACACTCGAATGCCTACCAGTTGATCATATCATCCCTTTTTTAGGATAAACCGATTATAATAGGAAAGGTTTTGCATAATTCTTGCGCTATGCAAAACCTCAACTTATGATAAGTATTTTATATACCTAATACTAACTTATGTTAATTTTTAAGCCAATGCCTTCAGGAACTCTTCCACCCTGTCCAGACCCTTCTTGATCTGATCCATGGAAATTGCATAGGACAGGCGGATGTGCTCGGGAGCACCGAAATCATCACAGGGAATAACAGCCACATTATAGTCTTCAATCAGGATCTTGGCCAGATTGGTCAGATTGCTTACCTTAACTCCCTTGTATTCCATGCCCAGGGTCTGACTGACATCCACAAAGAGGTAAAACGCGCCCTGGGGCTTTAAAGCGGAAATCAGCTTCATGCCGGATATTCTCTCATGCATGTAATCTCTTCTGCGGTTGAATTCCTCACACATCGCAAGTACTGAATCCTGCGGGCCAACGATCGCTTCATAAGCAGCCTTCTGCGCGATGGAGTTCGGATTGGAGGTTTGATGGCTCTGAACGCTTCCCATCAGCTTCGCAATTTCCTTCGGGGAACCGGTATATCCGATTCTCCAGCCCGTCATGGAATAGCTCTTGGCTACACCGCTACAGGTAATCGTACGGTTATAGATCTCTTCATTTAAAGAGGCGATGCTGACCGGCTGAAGTCCGTCATAGATCAGGTTCTCATACATCTCATCGGATACCACATAGAAATCCTTCCTGACCGCAACCTCCGCAATCGCTTCCAGCTCCTCTCTCGTATAGAGCATACCGGTGGGATTGCTCGGGGAGTTTAAAACAAACGCTTTCGTCTTGTCGGTACAGGCAGCTTCGATCTGTGCTGCTGTTACCTTATAGCTGTTGGCCTTCTCTCCATGGATAATCACAGGCACACCATCGGACAGCTTAACGATCTCAGGATAGCTTAACCAGAACGGTGCCGGAATGATGACTTCATCCCCGGGATTTAAGAGAGCTTCAAAGATATTCGTCAGAGAATGCTTTCCTCCGTTGCTGACAACGATCTGAGCAGGCTCATATTTCAATCCGTTAAAATTCAAAAATTTCTCGCAGATTGCCTTTCTTAACTCTAAGGTTCCCTCTGCAGGGGTATATTTTGTGAAGCCCGCATGTATCGCCCTAATTGCTGCTTCACAGATATGATCGGGAGTGTTGAAATCAGGCTCTCCCGCTCCAAAGCCTACCACGTCAATACCGTTTGCCATCAGCTCCTTCGCTTTTGCAGTGATTGCAAGAGTTGAGGATGGTTTCACTGCCTGTGCCTTTCTTGATAATGATAACGCCATACTAACCTCCTGTGCCTGTATTGCCAGGCTCTTTCATATTTAAACAGTTGAACCTTTTCTGTCTTCAACTATACCGTTCTTAGCTTCATTTTGAGATTATACCTTTAATTCCATTCTTCCATTTTCTTCTTGAAGCAAATTTTAATATAAATTGTAATATAGAAGTTTTTAATTTGCAACAAAAAAATTTCAAAATTTGAAAAAAGTATTTTGTATGGCTATCATATGTCCGTGTA
>JAEZHX010000284.1 GCA_023436765.1 Bacillota bacterium | reverse complement strand
TTCGCTTCGCCTTCACGCATAAAAAACGCCACTTCTTCATATTGAAGAGTGACGTCTCTGTCTGGAAGAGCTTCGACCGTCCACCTTGGCAGGTATCCGATTCAAATTAAATTGTTTCATTAGCAATTACTAGTAATTTCTATAGGTGCCATTCTATCATCCCGGGAATTATGTTTCAATACACCGAATTGTCAAATATTACATATGTTTCATTGACTTTTTTGCACAATTCCACGATAAAGTCATTTTAAAAGCAGGATATGCTCCTTAGGCAGTAGGAGGTGACCGGGAAGCTCCTGTTTTCTCTTTCTCCATTCCTGCCGGGATATCGTCCAATAAAGGAAATGGCTGTTGTCCGGCAGATTTCTGCTTCTGAACACAAGGCTGACTTCCTGTGGTCCACCAATCGAATGGCTGAAATCTACCGCAATCGCATTATCCCCATCTGTTTCACAGTCCCGAATCGATTCCGGGCGTATTCCAACATAGCGGATTTCCTCCGGTACAACATCGTCCGTCTTCAGACAAAGCCTCCAGTCAATCGCCTCCACCTCATAATCGGATCTACGGATGGCCCGTGACAGATTCCTGATACCGGTAAGCTTCGCTGTTCTATGATATGCAGGCTGCTCAAATATACTAATCCTGCTGCCACACTCCAGAAGCCTACCATCTTCAATTACGGCAATCGTATCACAGAAGCGGTAAAGCTCCTCCGTACTGTGGGACACCATTAGAAATTCCCTATCGTAATTTCTTAAGATACCTGCCAGTTCCTGCTGAAGCTCCTCCTTCAGGTAGGCGTCAAGTGCAGAAAAAGGCTCATCCAGCAGCAGCGCTTCCGGTTCATAAGCAAGTAATCTGGCCATGGCTGTTCTCTGCTGCTCACCGCCTGACAGCTGTCCCGGAAATCTGTCCTGGAGCTTCTCCAAACGGAAGGCGGATAGCAGTTCGGCGATGCTCTCCTTTCTTCTTCGTTTATTTCGAACTCCTATTCCGATATTATCCTTGACTGTCATATTAGGAAACAGAGCATAATTCTGGAATAACATCCCGATCTTCCGCTGTCGGGGCGGAAGATTAATCCCACAGGAGGAATCGTAAAGCACCCTGTCATTCAGGATAATCCTACCCGCATCGGGTGTCATGATACCTGCGATGCAGCTTAAGGTCATGCTTTTTCCGCAGCCGGAGGCTCCCAGAAAGCCCATAGGCTTCCCCTTGCTGTCAAAGCTAATGTTTAGAGTAAAATCCTGATACTTCTTCTCAATCTTTACGACTATGCTCATACGGTTTTCTCTCCCATTTCATTTTCCGAAGTGATATCACATTCATACCAAGAATCATAACAAAGGACATAATCAATAAGATCAGTACCCAACCGGTGGCTTCTCCGGTCTGTCCGCTTTGAATGTCCATATAGATTGCCTGCGGCAGGGTCTGAGTTACTCCCGGTATATTACCCGCAATCATTAAGGTAGCACCAAACTCACCCAAGGCCCTGGCAAAGGATAGGATAGTCCCGGAGATGACACCCGGTAGTGCCAACGGCAGAAGTATCCTCCGGAAGATTCTGAACTCCGTCATTCCCAAGGTTCGTGCAGCGTGAACAAGCTTAGGGTCCACCTGTTCGAACGCAGCTTTTGCAGACCGGTACATTAATGGGAAGGAGATTGTTACTGCCGCTATGACAGCTGCCGTCTTCGTAAATACCAGCCTAATTCCCATATGGTATAACGGCTTGCCGAGAAATCCGTTCTTGCCAAACAGCATCAGCAGAAGAAAGCCTGCTACCGTCGGTGGTAACACCAAAGGAAGAGTAAGCAACACATCCATCACCCTTCTGCTGCTCCTCTCAGACCTGTATACCCTCCAGGCACAGAAGACACCCAGTAATACAGTGATAACAGTTGCCGGTATCGCAATCTGTGATGAAATCCATAACGGTGACCAATCCATAGGCGTTCCTCCCTGCTGCCGCTCAATCAAATATTTATAGTATCCATTCTGATAGCCTTATCTCGTTCCATGCGACTTCCCGATCCAGGCTATTTCTCAATTCACAGGGATAAAACCGCATTCCATAAAAACTTTTTGCGCTTCCTCTGACATAAGATATTCGAGGAATTCCTTTGCAGCAGCCTCCCGCTTTGTTTCCCTTACCACAGCTGCAGGATATACTACTCTGCTATGGCTCTGTGCAGGAGCAGTCGCAGCTACAGTCACCTGATCCGTCGTAGCTGCATCCGTAGCATATACCACACCGGCATCCGCATTCCCGGAGCTGACCCAGGTGAGTACCTCAGTCACATCCTTACCGTAAACCGCTGATTTCTTAACCTCCTCCAGTATGCCGTAGTAATCAAATACCTCACAGGCATAACTCCCGGCCGGAACCGATTCAGGATCTCCAATGGCAATTCTAGATGCTCTGGTGATATCCTCAAACCCTATAAGGTCTAAATCACTGTCGGCTGGTATAATCAGAGTAATCCTGTTCTCAACCAGGTCCGTAACTGTTTCCTCAATCAGGTACTGATCCTCAGATAAGGACCTAATTTGTGTTCCGGAGGCAGATAGGAACAGATCCATCGGAGCACCCTGACGTATTTGCTGCTCCAGGGTTCCCGAGCTTGCATAGGTGAAGACCAGAGAGATGTCCTTCTCCTCCTCGTAATTTACCTTTAGCTTCTCCATCACTGTCTTCAGGCTCGCTGCTGCCCCCACCAGGAGCTCCTTCTGATGTTTCTCCTTTGTATCACAGCCAGCCAGAAGCGGGCTAATCATCAAAAGGACAATGCATAACAGTCCTTTCCCAAAACCTTTTTTCTTCAGCTATCTCACCCTTTCTTCATCATTTATCAGTCTAGCGCTACTCGTCATTCACTTTGCCTGTGATATCATTAATGACCAGCCTGGCATGCATTCAATGATAAAAAAAGGCGTCTTAGTAATATCCTAAGACGCCTCTGTCATTCACTATGACGATAACACCATTATTATCCCCTATGATTGCTGTCAGTCTGTTTCTTCTAGCAATTACAAATTTTTGAAATGTATTATAGCCGTATGGAATAGCTTTTGTCAATATCTAATTTACCATTTTATGATTTAATTACATATGTAATGCAAACCTTCATACTTTCTTAACACTAATAATTGTCAAATTTGTTGAAATAATAGAGACAATGTCTTATAATGTAATCTAATTACTGAATAGAATAATGATTAGGAGATAGGATTATGACAAAGAAAGACTTGAAGATCAACTTGGTTGATTTGGGAATCCATAAAGAAAAATATCTGAATGAGAATGCTGCCGATCAGTATGGCGAAGACGAGATCTACAGAAAAGACGGACGTTCCTATCTGATCTACGATAGTGAGCTGTCTTCAGATGAGATTAACACTGCTATTTTAGCCAAGCAGGCTAAGGATATTACCACCATAAGAAAGATGGTGACCTTCTTTGTCGGTATCACCCTGTTTTCACTCTTTGTATCTGTAATGTCAATCATTTTTGCTTTAGTATAGAATCATCCAATGTATTCTGGAACTCTATGAGATAATATGATATCATAAAGGTATCAAACGAAAGGAAGTGTCAATTATGAGTACTGCATACTTGACCATCGATGACGGTCCTACTAGGAATACAAAACAAATATTGGATTATCTTCTTGAAAGGAATATCGTACCTATCATGTTCTTCTGGGGTGAACGGGTGGAGGAAGCCAGAGAAAATGCCATCTATGCTATTCAGAAGGGTGCATATATCGGAAACCATACCTTTTCACACCCTCATTTTTCCGAGATCTCCCTGGCACAATGCCTTGAGGAGATTGAACGCCAGGAAGAAGTAATTAACGGTCTTTATCAAGAAGCAGGTGTGAAGCGTGAGGTTAAGCTTTTCCGCTTCCCTTATGGGGATAAGGGTGGAGAGAAGAAAGAGGCGCTCCAACTGTATCTTGCATCCCATCATTTCTGTAAACTAGATTACAGTCCTATCACCTTTGACTGGTATTATGACCAAAAGCATGATCAGGATTATGACACCTTCTGGACCTTCGACTATGAGGAGTACCGTTTGCACTATGACAAAACCTTCTCCTATCCTATGATTAAGGAGCATATTGATAACCCGAGCCCGGCTAATGGAGGAAGCCTCCATACCCCCGGTGCACATAATATTATTCTAATTCATGATCACACTCTGTCGGATGAGCTTATTCCGGGATATTTCTATGATATTATTGACCGCACCCTGGAAGCAGGAGTTACCTTTGTTAAGCCAAAGTTCCTTTGTAATTAAGCCGCATCGTAATCACTATGATATAGCTACATAGGATAAGTGTCAGGCATTCTTCATCAAAAATGTAAATGGGGCTGTTTCACAATAAGTTTAAAGAATACAAGAGGCCCTTTATGTTCCCCATAATGCACTGTTTGCTGAACAGATTGAGGATTATGTAATGACAGATGCGGACATTTATGTCCGAAGATGGCATACATAATCAAAATCTGTCCAGGAACCAGTGTGTGAGGGGAACATATATGGAGCCTCTTGTATCTCTAAGCCATTAAGAAACAGCCCCTCTATTATTTTGCATGGATTTTTTGAGAATGTATGGTATACTATGTTCTGTACCTATGTATCAGAATGTACTTTTGGAGGAATATTGATAATGGAAGACGCAGACCCTGACGCTGGAAATATTTTAGTTCAGATTACTATTTTAGTTATACTTACTTTAGTTAACTCCTTTTTTGCGTGTGCCGAGATGGCAATGGTATCGGTGAATAAGAACAAAATAAGAAAATATGCTGATGAGGGCAAGGATAGTGCTAAGCTTGTGCTTAAGTTTCTGGATGAGCCTACAAAATTCCTGTCCACCATACAGGTCGCAATTACCCTGGCAGGCTTCTTCTCCAGTGCAGCGGCTGCTGCCGGACTATCGGCTCCGGTGGGAGAGTTATTAGAAAGATTCCACATTTCTTATGGACCACAGTTATCTTTGATTCTTGTAACCTTAATACTTTCGTACTTCACACTGGTTTTCGGTGAATTGGTGCCGAAGAGAATTGCCCTGCAGAAACCGGAAGCAATCAGCCTTTTTTGCGTTAAGCCGGTACGGATGGTTGCCAGGATTGCATCCCCGTTCATTAAGCTTTTGACCTTCTCAACCAATCTATTGACCAAACCCTTCGGCATGAAGGAGGGGAATACAGAGGAGATGCTGTCCAGGGAGGAGATTAAGTCCCTGGTGAAGGAGGGACAGGTCCACGGTGTATTAAATAAGAAGGAAAGAGAAATGATTAATTCCATCATGGAGTTTGATGATAAATCAGCGAAGGAGATCATGACTCCGCGGATTAATGTATTTGCAATTGATATCACTGCACCGAAGGAGGAGTACATGCCGGAGCTTCTGGAAGCGAGGTATACAAGAATTCCGGTATATGAGGAAGATATCGATAATATAGTAGGAATCCTGTTTATTAAGGATTTCCTAAAGCAGGCAATATCAAAGGGATTTGAGAATGTTAATCTGAGAGACATCCTAAGAAAGCCCTATCTTGTTCCGGAGAGTAAAATCGCAAGAGACCTCTTCAGGGAATTACAGCAAACCAGGAAGCAGATTGCTGTCTTGATTGATGAATATGGAGGCTTCTCCGGTATTGTAACCATGGAGGATCTAGTTGAAGAGATCATGGGCGATATTGAGGATGAATATGATCCGGATTCCGTTAAGATTAATAAACTGGATGAGAATACCTATCTGATCGATGGAATGGTTACGATCGATGAACTGAATAACCGTTTGGATCTGGATCTCTACTCCGAGAATTATGATACTATCTCGGGGTATCTGATTGAAGAAATCGGATCCATTCCTCAGGAGAGGGATGACAGGGTCATTGAAATCGATCACCTGGTATTTCGGTTGGTGAGTGTAAAACATAAGAGAATTGATAAAGTAAAACTCTATATAGGGAGCCGTAAGGATGGAGAGGAATAATCTGGTTTGCCCTACAGGGGGAATGAAAACAGAAGGAGCTTACGTGACAAGGAAGAGGTGAGCTATGAAGTATAAGAGAATAAGCCCGGGCAGGATTATTGTACTTGGCTTTGCAGCAGTCATTATATTAGGAACGATTCTTTTGTCGTTACCTTTTACTGCGAAGGAAGGTATGAATGTATCCGTATTGGATGCTTTATTTACCTCAACCAGTGCAGTTTGTGTCACGGGCCTGATCGTTGTAGATACAGCGGACAGCTTTAACGCCATCGGACAGACCATTATTGCTCTACTGATCCAGATCGGAGGCTTGGGGGTATCCTCTGTTGGAGTCGGATTTATCCTGTTAGCGGGCAAAAGGGTTACCTTCCGTGAGAGAGTCCTGATTAAGGAATCCATGAATCTCGATTCTATGAAGGGGATCGTAAAAATAGTCAGAGCGGTTCTTATTATGACATTATGCTTTGAAGCCCTCGGAGCATTCATCAGCTTCAGTGTCTTTGTCCAGGATTACCCTCCGGCAAGGGCGATGGGAATTAGCCTGTTTCATTCCGTGGCATCCTTTAATAATGCAGGCTTTGACATCCTGGGTGGTTTCAAAAACTTACTTCCATATCAGGACAATGTGCTGCTGAGCCTGACAACCTGTGGATTAGTTATATTTGGCGGACTGGGCTTCTTTGTCATTATTGAAGTGATCAGTAAAAGAAGATTCCGTAAGCTGAGTCTACACTCCAAAATTGTACTTGTTATGACCGGATTACTGCTGCTATCCGGAACTCTTCTGATAAAGCTTACCGAGGAGATATCCTGGATGGGAGCATTCTTCTACAGTACCTCTGCCAGGACGGCCGGTTTCTCTACCGTTCCACTAGTAAACTTCACGAATGCAGGATTGTTTATTTTGATCATACTTATGTTTATCGGAGCCTCTCCCGGTTCCACCGGCGGAGGAATTAAAACCACGACATTCTTTACCTTATTTAAAAGTGCTTACAGTACCTCGACGAATAAGCACTGTACGGCATTTAAACGAAAAATTCCAAATGAAATCGTAATGAAGGCCTTTGTAATTACCCTTTTGTCCGGTATGCTGGTAATTATTGACGCTTTGATTTTGAGTATATTAGAACCAGAATTTACCTTTATACAATTATTGTTTGAAGCTGTATCTGCTTTTGGTACAGTGGGACTAAGTACAGGAATTACCCCTGATTTAAGCGTACTAAGTAAAATCATCCTTATACTGACAATGTTTACCGGAAGGTTGGGGGCGCTGACAATAGCATCTATCTGGTATACTAAGCCGGCTTCCGGCGTCAGGTACACGGAAGAGAGTATAACAATCGGTTAGGAGGAATGAAGTATGTTTCATCATAAGCCAGCAATTGAATTCGGTATTATAGGCTTGGGGAGGTTTGGGTTTGCGCTCGCTTCAACTCTGGCTGATGCCGGAAGAGAGGTCTTGGTACTGGACAGCAGTGAAAATAAGATCAAACAAATCAGGCCTTTTACAGAGAATGCCTTTGTTGTAGGAGAATTGAACAAGGAAACTTTAGAGGAAGCAGGAATACAAAACTGCGGAACCGTAATCGTATGCATCGGTGAGAAGATGGATGTCAGCATACTGACAACCTTAAATGTCTTAAGCATGGGAGTACCGAGGGTAATAGCGAAAGCCCTAAGTGTAGAGCAGGGAAGTATCCTGGAGAAGCTGGGGGCTGAGGTAATCTATCCGGAGAGGGACATGGCAATCCGTCTGGCAAACAAACTGATGTCCTCCAGGTTGATGGATTATATCACACTGAATGATGACGTATCCATCTCGGAACTTAAGCTAACTGCAAGGATATCAGGAAAAACAGTTATGGAATCGGGCTTACGCAGTAGGTTTAAGCTGAATATCATAGCCCTGGAGCATGATAATAAGACAACAACGGATATTACGGCCAATATGGAGCTGCATGAGAATGATGTCATGGTTGTCGTCGGTAAGAAGGACGATATAGATAATTTTGAACAATATCTTATGAAGGGATATAAAGGATAGATGCCAAGAGCCACCGTGTATATGCGTTATGCAATATACCGGTGGCTCCTAGCTTGTGGGGGATATCCATGTTGTTGGATATGGTTATATTCAAATGTTAGTAATCAGCAAAATAAGTTAACTATTTCTTCTTTTGGTTACCGGCAGATCCCTTATCAGATTTACCCTTACCTTTGGCGGTAACCTTGTCAGTCTTGCTCTGGTTTTTGCCAGAATTATTGTTACCGGAATTCCTATCAGGCTTATTAATACCGTTGCCTGTGTTCTCATCGGACTTATCCATACCGTTACCGGAGCCCTTATCAGGCTTACCATTACCGTTGCCGGAATTCTTATCGGGCTTATTATCAATACCGTTGCCCGGGTTTTTATCGGGCTTATCCATATCGTTACCGGAATTCTGATCGGACTTACCATTACCATTGCCGGAGTTCTTATCAGGCTTACCGTTACCGTTGTCAGAGCTCTTATCGGGCTTCCCATTATCTTTGCCGGCATTCTTATCGGGCTTACCATTATCTTTGCCGGAATTCTTATCGGGTTTATCCTTGTCTTTACCGGGATTTGTCTGACGATCAGTGCTATTCGTAATATTGGAGCTTTGAGGATCGGTTTCGGAAGCTGTTTCGGTATCCTGGTTATCCGAGGAAGGTGCACCCTTTTTACTGTTGTGGGTTGCCTTCATAATGTCCTTAACCGGTTTATTCAGCCATTCCTCTAGGACAATCGTATCCTCGCCGGAGGCACTTTCCTGAAGCTTCTCTACCAGGTTTAATTTTCCCGGAGTTACCCCGAGTTCCTTGGCTTGGTCCACCCTATCCTTGGTGACACTGAAGGTTTCTACTGTTACATTCTTGCTATTCTCAACGATTTCTTCTTCCACTGCACTTTGCAGCTCGAGCGCCAGTTCTACTGCCTTATCAGTATTCTGGGCTGAGGTTGCGATCACAATGCCGCCCTCCTCCTGCCCGCTAAAGTAACCGGCTTCCTGAATCTGTTCTACTGTTTCTGTCAATGCATCCTGAATGGATCTGTTTTTCAGTTCCTTCAGATTGATTTCCTTCAGAAGCTCTTCCCCATCATCGTTTACGGCATTCACGCGGAGAACCCGGTCAAAGCGGTTAACGATATATTCGATAGAAGGATTCACGTCCAGACTTACATAGGAATAAGGACTGGCATATGCCCAGGTTCCAACACCGAGGATCAGGACTGCGGCAGCAGAAGCGGTTAACATAGAGAGCTTCTTTACGAGCTGGCTCTTCGGCCTGGAGAGCTGTATGATTTGACCTGTTGCATAGTCATGGTTTTTAATCGTGGAGAAACATCCGTCATCTGAAAGGGCGGATGCATATTCTCCTTTTATCTCAACGATTACTGCCTTCATTGTCCATCCTCCTCTCTGATGTATTTTAAGTAGTCAGCCAGCTGTGGGTAGTCTCCTGAAAGCAATTCTATTGCTGCTATTATATATTTTCGGTGTCGTTCGAGAATTTTCCGGGGTACCTTTGTGTTTTTTTCGACTGTTTTTATTGGAAATTGCTTTGTACTTCTTAATTCAGTAATAAGTAAGGGGGTATGTAACATATAATTCACAGCCTTTGCACAGGCAGCTCTGGTTTTCTTCGCGTGGGGAGAACAACCTGACAGATCAAGGAAGGAGAAACCATAGCTGTCAAATACCTTGTTGGCGGCGTCTATCTCCAGCTTCAAATCTCCTGTATCCTGCCTGGATACCTGCTCTGCCACAGCTAGCCTCAGGGAAGGATCCTCCTCTTCTTCCTCCGGCTCCGTATCAAATAGGATCGGGTCAACGGATACCTCGGAAAGATACTTTCCCTGGCCTCTGATATAATCAATCAGGCGACGTCTGATTACCAACTCCGCAAAACTAAGAAAGCTTCCCTTACTCAGCTCATAGCTCTGTATGGCCTGATTGTAGGCAAGAAGAGCGATAGACCATTCATCATCACTTTTCGTAATATATCGGCCGGTTACCCTAGAGGCGTTCTTTAAGATATAGAACTCATTCTTACGGATGAGTTCCTCTAGTACGGATTGGTCAGTTTTGGCGCGAATGACCAGTTGATCCAGTTCTCTCAAGAATGACACCTCCTATTCAGTACCATATTTACGGTAAACCTGTATCGCTATTTTAACACTTTTTACATTTTCATGTAAAGACATAAGATTTTAGATGAAGAACGCCAAATCCTGCACGATTATCCTCCAGATGAATAAACTGAATTGAGAATATTGGATGCATAGGAAGATTGCATTATCAAGGAGGATACTATGTTTCGAAATGATACTGTTTCGTATGCAGGAATACCCTATAACGATATTAATTGGTATGATGTGAATGGGCAGCCGTTTGGGACAGCTTCATATTTCAACGCCATTATATTCGGTGATGCTAATAATATTGTAGATACGATGGGAGCCATGGCAGTAGGAGGTAATTTTGTCAGCCCGAGAGGATTAAGTGTGGCGTACGGAAATGATCTTAAGCTGACCGGAACCGGATACAGCCCTGATCTTGTCAGATTTTTAGTCGGAGGTAATGTTGCTATGCAAGGCCCCTTGGTTGTAATAGGCCATGTGGTAGCAGGAGGTAATTTCCGTGCAGCGAGCGGCAGTACCTATATGATTGGTAAGGATGGTACACCCGATCAGGCTCAGGAGCTGAATATGCTTTACCAGGCAGCAGGTGGGAGCCAATACTGGAGGCTCAGTGACAGAGGTACACATTATGCTGTATCCAGCTATGATGTTCCACGATTTATACCGGCTAGCAGAATTGGAGCAGATGTCAGAAGGTTCTTTGAGGATGCCGAAGATAGTATAAGCTATTATCATGACTGCATCGTGAGTATGGAGCCCAATGGAACCGTTACACCGCATTTTCATGAGCTGATCTTACGAGGAAATAATCCGGTACAGAATGTATTTGTTGTTGATTTACGCCCGAATGGTATACTGAACAAGGAGCTGCGCTTCGAGACGCCGGAGGGAAGTGTTAATGTCGTTGTTCTCCGGACCGGTCCCCATGCTCATCTGCAATATGGACTGATGGGAGCAAAAAGGCTGGCTACCCGGACACTTTATGTATTTGAGGATGCTACGGAGATTCATATGGAGGTACCTGCAGATATCTGGGGAAGTATCCTGGCTCCTCAGGCTAAATTCCATGCACATCCAACCGGTGGTCATGTCAGCGGAACTGCGGCATTGGGTTCCTTTGAAGTGAATCCTGCCAGTGGTTTTGAATTCCACTTATATCCTTTTATTGGAGGAGTTACCTGTGAAGAGATTCTGCCTGCACCCCCGGTAGAAGTGCCGAAACCTACACCTGTTCCGGTACCACCTACACCTGTTCCGGTACCACCTGTACCGGTACCGCCTATACCGGCACCTATACCGGTTCCCTGTCCGGTGTGCCCTCCCTGCCCCACACCCATACCATGCCCAACCTGTCCATCGCCGGTGCCTTGCCCTGCACCTGTGCCGTGTCCAACCTGTCCTACACCGAAACCTTGCCCGGCTCCTGTACCTTGTCCTACACCGAAACCTTGCCCGGCTCCTGTACCCTGTCCTGTTTGTCCCACACCGGAGCCTTGTCCTACTTGCCCTGAGCCTGCACCCTGTCCGGCCTGCCCTACACCGGAGCCTTGCCCTGCATGTCCGCCACAGGAGCCTTGCCCTGTATGTCCGCCACAGGCTGTACGGATCGAGTACAGACCTTATCCGGTCAGAGTTCCTATGCCCTGCCCTAATATCAGGATGAGGGTGGAATATCGTGAAGCTGCCTGTAAGCCGGACTGCAAGATTAAGACCGGAGTGATCCTCGGATGTATCTGGGGATGCAGCTGTTGTGGTAATCATGACTTTGAGGTTAAATTATATAAGATATGTGGAGAAAAAAAGGTTCAGCTTTACTGTGAAGTAGTCAGCTGCTGCGGCTGCTTTGAATTTGAAGCGCCGTATGATGATTGCTATCTTCTTGAGGTATGTGCGATAAATTACGGGCGAAAGACAGCTGAGTGCAAACCGATTCTTACGCTTAAAAATGTAGGCGTCTCCAGCTTGAGGGTAGAAGCTTAAGTCTGATCTGCAGATGAGGAATTCAGGCTGCTTCCTGAATATTATATTCATATTATTTCTATAGATACAACTGAAAGGGAAGCCGAAGATCTTACAGAGGATCTTTTGCTTCCCTTCCTGCTGTCTGGTCTGCAGCACCCTGTGAGTATTTTATTCTTAACTGGTTTATGATATAATACAAGCGTAGTGAGCATGCCGCAAGCTTGCTTGAGAGCATGCGATCGGAGCAGATAATCATGAATAAGCTTTTTATTCATGATATAATACAAGCGTAGTGAGCATGCCGCAAGCTTGCTTGGGAGCATGCGATCGGAGCAGATGATCATGAATGAGCTTTTTATTCATGATATAATAAAAGCAAAACGGATGGAAGGAGTTATGATATGGCAAAGGTTTATATATTTTTAGCAGAGGGTTTTGAAGAAATAGAGGCATTAACGGTGGTGGATGTACTTCGCAGGGCAAAGATCGAGATAACCATGGTTTCGGTAACCGGCAGTGAGCTTGTGACGGGAGCCCACGGAATTACAGCGGTTGCTGATATCCTGTTTGAGGATACGGATTATCGGGAGGCGGATATGCTTGTTTTACCCGGAGGAATGCCCGGTACCGTGAATTTGGCAAAGCATGATGGCTTAAGCAGGTTACTGAAGACGTTCTATGAGAAGGGCAAGGATCTGGCTGCGATCTGTGCAGCACCCAGAATTCTCGGGACCAAGGGCTTCTTGAACGGTAAATGTGCAACATGCTATCCGGGAAATGAGGAGAGCCTCCTTGGAGCCAGATATCAGGATGCAGATGTCGTTACGGACGGCAATATAGTAACCTCCAGAGGGATGGGCACTGCAATTGATTTCTCCTTATCCTTGGTAACAAAGCTGGTGGGAGGAGAAGAAGCTGCCAGATTAGCAGGATCGATTCAGTATCGCCATTATCAGCCATAGAGCGGGCTATTATCCTCGTTGCCGGTGTTTTCTGGTCAGATAAGGAGTGATTTTCTTTCGTAACAGAAACAGGCAGATCAGGTTAGGCAATGCCATTAACGCATTGACAAAATCGGTAAGCTCCCACACTAAATCAAGTGACATGACAGAACCGACGAAGATCATCAGGATGTAGCATAGGCGGTAGGTGTTGATTCCGCTTTTGCCAAATAGATATTCCACAGCCTTCTCTCCAAAGTAGGACCAGCCGATTAGGGTTGCGGTAGCAAAGGCGATCAGGGAGAGCCCTAGAATACGGCTTCCAAAAGGAATTGCATCAAAGGCAGCAGTGGTCAGTTCTGCAAAGGAATAACCTTCAGCAGAAACCGGATACCGAATTAGGTTAGTAGTAATCACGAGTCCGGTCATGGCGCACATAACTACAGTATCCCAAAAGGTTGCACTCATAGATATGAGCGCCTGCCTTGAGGGATGGGAGGTCTTGGCACCGGCGGCTGCGATAGCAGCAGAGCCTAACCCAGCTTCATTTGTAAACAGACCCCTGGCAATTCCGTATCTCGCTGCTGATTTTACCGTACTACCGATAAAACCACCTGCAACAGCAGCCGGAAGCTTCGACGGAAGGAAGGCGGAATAAAGGATATAGCGGATGGCCTCCAGAAGATAGGGGAAGTTCATGACCAGTATAACCATACAGCCGAGAATATAGAAGGCACCCATTGCCGGCACCAGCTTCGTGCATATTTTTCCGATGGAATTTATCCCACCGACAATGACAAGTCCTACAAGGAGGGAGATACTTATACCTACTATAAATTCCGGAATACCCCATAACGTACGGACTGTCTCAGTTACAGCCCTGGCTTGGGTGGAGCATCCGACACCATAGGAGGCGATCAATGTGAAGAAGCTGAACAGAATGGCCAGCCACTTCTTATTCAAACCGTATTCCAAGGCATACATAGGACCTCCAATATAGGTACCGTCCGCTGTCCTGCGCCGGTATAATACCCCGAGGAAGCATTCGGCATAGGAGGTTGCCATACCGAGGATTCCGGTGAGCCAGCACCAGAGAATGGCTCCGGGACCTCCCAAGGCCACTGCAGTGGATATACCAACGATATTACCCGTACCAAGGGTGGCTGCAAGAGTAGCAGTCAGCGCTCCGAAACCGCTCAGATCTCCATCGGCACCCTTTTCCGGTCTAACGGACATTCGGATTCCCTTTCCGATATGCCGCTGAACACCCTTAAGATGAACCGTAAAGTAAATATGAGCTCCAAACAGCAGGGCCGGCATAGGAATACCCCAAAGAAACTGATTGATGGATTTGAGGATTGTTAACATCGAAGAGCCCCCTAGGCATGATTAATATATGTATATGAGGAGGGGCGGCAGGATAGAAACATTGGTCATTATTTTGCATTCTGTAAATAAATGAGCGTTAATCGTATCTTATATCCTAAAATAACAACAGAGTATTTTATGGTGAAATCTCAAATAATAATTTGAAGCTTCACGAGGAGATACTCTTTTTTCATTAGCTTATGCTAAAAAAATGAGATCGAAGTGTCGTTTTGAGTCCTTACGATAAGATACGAAAAAGGCTAGGAAATAACTCTTTTCTCTGTTTTATGATCTTTCACAACAGTTTGAAGACAGTATAAATGAGAAAGATAATGAAAGCAAATGTCGTATTATCAAACAGTGGAAAGGGTAACAGTAATTACCATCATAATAAATCCCTCCGTTGTCAACAATAAGATTACAGGCAATACAAATACAAAAATCACTCGCGGTAATAAATGATCAGATCAGGTCATAACCCTAGATCTGGTCGGATAGTGAACCGGAGATCCGGAGCATTAAGTGAACCGCTGAACCTACATTCAGATGATTTTGTAAGTTGATTGCTTTGATTAAATAAGATGGAGGTGAAATTTTATGGCAAATAACAATAACAGTGGATCTAACAGAGCAGAGGTTCCTCAAGCAAGAGAAGCTCTCAATCGTTTTAAGATGGAG
>JAEZHX010000222.1 GCA_023436765.1 Bacillota bacterium | reverse complement strand
TCGACGCCAGGAACGGCTTTGAAGACGAGAAAGCGGACGTGGAATGGGCTTTCAACGAATTCATACCTGAGATGGCTAAGACAGGTTGTAAAACCGTCACCTTCATCATGAACGAAGTCAATGAAATCGAGGGTGAGATGGACATGTGGACGAGGGAATTTTCAAAGTACTTTACAGTCCGCAGAGTTTCCTCCTTAGAGGCTGTACTATAAATTTGTGACTTACAATCTGGCATAAGACTCATAGAATGCCGTTTACTAAGTCTTAAATGAAAATCCATTAAGGTAGGTATATTATGATAGCTCTAATAGTTGCATACACTAAAAATAAAGTGATTGGTAAAAATGGCATTATCCCGTGGAAGATTAAGGGGGAACAAACAAGATTCAAAGAATTAACCACAGGAAATATTGTAATAATGGGCCGGCTTTCTTATGAAGAGATAGGGAAACCACTGCCCGATAGAACAACTATCGTTATTAGTAATTCTAAACAATATGAAGAAGAAAACTGCTTCACCTGTGGTTCTTTAGCAGAAGCACTAGCGCTTGCAGGAAATAAAGATGTATATATCTCCGGTGGTTACAGACTTTATAAAGAAGCCATCGATATTGTTGATAAGATGTATATCACTGTGATAGATAAAGAAATTGAAGGTGATACTTATTTCCCTGACTTTGATGAAACAAAGTTCACCATGAATATTGATAATGTTTTTGATGCTGATGTGCCTTATAAATACCTGACTTATACAAGAATTAAGGACTTTTAAACAAAAGACGAGCTATCCATATTCCAACTGTTAATTCAATTACATATCTCATTATCAAGTCCCAATCTGATGAAACGGTTGCAGTATTAGTATATCCCACAATGGTAGCTGTGTAAAAAGGCCGGAGCAGGTTCCGGTCCGGTAACGGTGATGATTTTATCCCAGACTTCCTGCTAGCAAGATTCAAATATTAAATACAGTTTTGCATAAATTGTTCAATCACAAGGGGGTAGCGTTGTTATCGTCCACGGAGAAGTTTTCCGCAGAAGTATGCACCTGTTAGTGGCCGCCTGTTCCCTTAAGGCGGCACTGGTGCGACTGGAGCGGGAAATCTTTCTCCGGGGATGATGATTATGCTACCCCCGTAATTTTGATACATAATGCAAAACTGTTAATTCATATCATGTTCTTGCAGGAAGTGTGTACGGAAAATATCTTCCTTAACGGACCGGAACCTGCCCGGCCACATCAAATGAATCCATTGCGCCCACTACTCTTCGCTCCAACCCTACTTCATCAGCTCTTCCATCTGATCTAACAGTTCTTTGAACAGTGCCAGGGCCTGGTTCACCGGCTCCTTCGTACTCATGTCAACCCCTGCTCCCTTCAGAAGCTCAATCGGATAATTGGAGCTGCCGCTGCTTAAGAAGCGGATATAATCCTCCACTGCGGGTTTCCCTTCCGTTAGGATCCTTCTGGACAGGGCGATGGCTGCTGAATAACCTGTCGCATACTGATAAACATAGAAGGCATTATAGAAGTGAGGAATTCTTGCCCACTCCATATCGATCTCCGGATCGATTACGATATCCTTACCAAAGTAAGCCACATTCAGATCATGATAAATCTTACACAGGGCATCCGCAGTCAGACTCTCACCCTGCTCCACCAACCGATGGGTAATCATCTCGAACTCTGCGAACATCGTCTGACGGAACAGCGTTCCCTTGAACTTCTCCAGGAAATGATTAATTAGATAAGCCTTCTGCTTCTTATCCTCGGTGGTCTTAAGCATATAATCGATCAGCAGTGCCTCGTTACAGGTGGAGGCCACTTCTGCTACGAAGATCTTATAGCCTGCATAGACATAGGGCTGGGTTCTGTCCGACAAATAGCTGTGGATCGCATGCCCCATCTCATGAGCCAGGGTGAATACATTATTCAGAGTCTCGTTATAGTTTAACAGGACATAGGGATGGGTACCATAAGCACCCCACGAATAAGCTCCACTCCGTTTATTCTCATTCTCATAGATATCGATCCAGCGGTTCTGATAACCCTCCTCCAGAATCTTTCTATATTCTAAGCCCAGGGGTTCTAAGCCCTTTGCTACGATATCCTTCGCTTCCTCAAAGGGAATCTCCATCTTGATATCCTGCACCAGAGGAGTATACAGATCATACATATGAAGCTCAGGAAGGTTCAGCAGCTTTTTCCTTATGGTCACATAGCGATGCATCTGTTCCATATTATCATGGACCGCGGAAATCAGGTTCGTATATACCTCTACAGGGATATTGGCACCATCCAGTGCCTTCTCTAAGGTGGATTCATACTTTCTGGTCTTGGCAAAGAAGGATTCCTGCTTCACATTGGCACTGAAGGCTGAAGCCAGGGTATTCTTAAAGTTTCCGAAGGTTGCATATACTCCCTCAAAGGCTTCCTTCCTTACTCTGCGGTCATTGCTTTCTAAGAGTTGCCCATATCTTCCGTGGGTGATTCTGACCAGCTCACCATTCTCATCCTTAATCTCAGGAAATTTGACATCCGCATTATTGAACATCGAGAAGATGCTTTCCGCCGCTTCGGCGATTTCTCCGGCATCCGCCAGCAAGCTCTCCATCTCTGCGGACAGGATGTGGGGCTTAAGCCTGAGAATATCCTTCAGGTAGAAATCATAGAGCTTCAGCTCCTCATTCTCAGCCTTGAACTGTACCAGTGTTTCCTCCGGAATCGCGAGTATCTCCGGTGTGGCAAATGCCATGGAGGAGTTCACCTGTACGGAGAGCATATTTGCCTTATTGGACAGATCTTGATAAACCGCATTGCCGGTATCCTCATGATATTTCTGATTCGCATAAACATAGACCCGTTCCATCGTTCTTCCGACCTCATCGGATAATCTAAGGAAGCTGAGCAGGATTTCTCCTGACTTCTCCAGTCTTCCCTGATACTCAGCCAACTTCGGAAGTAAGGCTTTTACCTGATCAAACTCCTTCTGCCATTGCTCATCCGATGCATACAGATCCTCAATCGCCCAGGTAAATTGTTTCTCAACTTCGTTCCTTTTCGGTAATTTCGTGTTTTTCGCCATATCAGCATCTCCTTTTGCCCTTTTCCATTAATATATGAATACTTTGAATAAACTTGTATCTCAATCAATAAATTATAGTAACCGACCTTCCTTAAGGAGTTCACAATGTTCCTGGTCAAATATAAAAACAAAGCAATCAAAGGCGCTATCCTGCTTTTCTTTCTCCTAATTTTCTTGTTCCCCTATGCTTCCTACCAGGGGGCAAGCTCCGGACTGCTGCTATGGTTTCTAAATGTACTTCCTAACCTGCTGCCCTTTATCATTATCTCAAATCTGATGATCCGGTTGAATATCGCTGGTCAGATCAGCCGCTTCCTTTATCCGGTTCTCGGCAAGCTGTTCCGGTTAAGCCATGACGGCTGCTACCCAATACTCTTAGGTTTCCTTTCCGGTATCCCGATGGGTGCCAAATCCTCCGCCGATCTGGTCAATGAGAAGCGAATCAGCCGGGAAGAAGGTAACTTCCTCCTCAGTATGTGTAACAACGCCAGTCCGGTATTTATCATGAATTATATTGCAATCAATCAATTAAAGCTTCCCCGATTCAGACTGCCACTATTCGTTATCGTTTACAGCTCTTCCATTATCAGCGCCTTGATTTACCGCTATGTGCATAACAAAATGAAAAATCCCTCACAAACAGCTACCCTTCGCGCAACTAATCTTCAGACAGCTGCTTTACCTGTATCAGCGGTAACAGAACAGCGCCCGAAGTCTGTCCGTTTTAGCTTCGACATGGTGGATCACTCCATCATGAACG
>JAEZHX010000209.1 GCA_023436765.1 Bacillota bacterium | reverse complement strand
TTCAGCAGAAGAACGGTACATGGAAGCGTTATGAGAACCTGGTTGAGACCTCTGATGGAGGCAGCCTGATGGTAAAGGCTAAGCTGCTTTCCAAAGCACTGGGATTTACCTATAAGAAAAACAGCGGCGGTTTTGTAATAAAGAGGGGAGCGTCCAGATACCTCACCTTTACCAGGGACAGTAAAGAATATCTCTATACGGACGGCGCTTCCTATACTACCGGGACCGCACCGGAGAAAGCCTATACAAGCAAGCTGAGCAGTTACAACCTATGTCAAGTCAGTACCTTAAGCTGTCTGGTTAATTATAAGTATTATGGCAGCACTAAAACGATGGGCTATGAAGGCTATCGGGGAATCCTTATGTTTAGTAAGTATAACACGATTCCCGCTACGGTTCCGGTCTCTGAGCCGATACCTACGAAGATGCCAACTCCTACACCGGTACCGGAGCCTGCTGTAATCATAATCGAAGGGGTAGAGTTTCCTGTAAGAGATAACTTTCTAGCGGTAAAGGACACTCTGAGTGATTGGGGCGGCGCCTCAGTGAACTGGAGGATGCTGGAGCTGGAATTAGATCAGAAAATCCTGGCATCCACGGATCTCGTAGTTGAGAATAACAGGATTGGCTTTTCACATCTTGTGAAAGATAGTGATGGCGTCTATCTGGAGAAGACAGGTAAAGGCTATAAAATAACCCTCAGCGTGAAATTGACAGGTTCCGTTCTGACAGAACAGAATGCGGAGGTATTAAAGGCTATGATAACTACAATATCCGCAAAACCGACCTTGGTATATCAGGCAATTTTTGATTCCTTTACCTCAGGGGATACGCACGGAATTATGGAAGATTCCTATACCGTCATCGGAGATTGTAAAATCAAAGTAATGATCAAGGATGGAGAGGTAACTTACTATATCCTGGAAGCTTAAGCTTACACTTATGAGTGGCTGCAAACTATATAAAGGTTAAAATGATCTGCCTCCCAGCCCTTTACAGACTGGGAGGTTTTATCATTGAAGCTTGTCATAAAATGTTCGGGATTTGTTGTAAAAGCAGCCACAATATGGTAACCTATATACGGAGAGGCGGAGCACAACATGGAGTATAGATTTGCAGAAAATGATAACTATGAAGACTTTGCCAGTGGAAGAGTATTATATCATATGGGTGGCGAACCTACCTTTCCGGTCAGGCTGACGCTGGAGTTATACGAACGATGTCGACAATATTCCGCCAAGAAAACCGAGCTTACTCTTTATGATTGCTGCTGCGGCGGAGCTTATATGCTAACGGTTCTTGGATTGTTAAAAGAAGATACCCTAGCCAGGCTTTATGGAAGCGATATTAATGAGAAAAGTATTAAGCTGGCGGAGGATAACCTTAGTTTATTAACTGAGGAAGGAATGAAGAAGAGAAGAACGCAATTGGAAACTCTCTATAGCCAATTCGGTAAAGAGTCCCATAGGGATGCACTAAAAAGCATTGACAGGATAGAAAAGCGATTATCTGATAGGCTGACTGCCTCCGTATTTGTACGGAACGCGCTGGAGGCTGTTCCACTGCCCTTTATCCCGGATTTGATTATCACGGATGTTCCTTATGGAACTATGGCGGAATGGAATGAGGGGAGCGGCGGCATTAACCGGATGATGGATGCCATCTCAAATAATTGCGGTGAGGAAACAATTCTATGTGTCTGTATGGATAAAAAGCAGAAGATACAGACAGACAAGTTTCAAAGGCTGGAACGCCAGGTGGTCGGTAAACGGAAGTTCGAAATCTACAAGAGAGCATATTGAATTTATTCAAGGATGGGATATAATGGAATTGTTCGGTATAGATTTATACAAGCAGATGATATGAGATTATAATTCATATGAAATTTTATAAGGGAGGGTATTTCATGAGAAAATTAAGCCGCACACTTTTCGTACCGTTCATTGTATTTCTGATGATTTTTATAACTATGGAGTTGCCGGGACTGCAACTATCGGCAGAAGCTAAAACCACAGCAACAGAAAGCATAACTTTAAATACGAAAAGCAAATATCTATATCTCGGTACGAAGGGAAAGGACAGCTTTGTTTTTCGTGCAAAGGCTGCTAATATCAAGGATGTCAAACAATATCAATGGCAAATATTGAAGGAAAAGGGAGATCCCAAGGCTATCTCGATTAATACGACAACCGGGAAGGTGACGGCTAAAAGTGTTGGAACAGCCTATATCCGCTGCAGTATAAAACTGAAGGATCGTACGCTTTACAGTGAAGAAGCAAAGGTTGTCGTAATCAATAATATTACTCAGATCGCTATTAGCAATCTGCCGGAAAACAACCAGCTCAGTGTTGGGTCAAAATACAATTTTAACGAAGTAATCCTGAATACCACGGCCGGTAAAAAGGCAAAGACGAGCGGAATAACATTTTGGGAAATCAAGGAGGATACTACAGGAGTAGAAATCAATGTAGAGGATGGAACAGTGCTTCCGAAGAAAGAGGGGAAGTTTAGCATCCGAGCTATCAGCTTCCGTAATGAAACTGACTATAAAGCCTGGTTAAATAATAAGAATAAGAAAAAAGATATTATTACGGCCTCAAGTGAATGGGCAACCATTACTGTCATATCTGCAGAAGGAATAGCCTCTACACAGGAAGAACTGGATGCATTATTGGCAAAGAAGAACATGAGGAAGATTACCTTCTCTTCAAAAGAAATCCTGGATATTAAGATTGGGGAAGGAAAGTATCCAGATAAGACCCTGATTTGGGAAGCACCAAATACTAATATCAAGAATTACGGTGAGTTTGGTCTGATCATAATTAATAAGGCGAAGGAAACAAGCTGGGAGGAGTACGCCAGCAATAACAGCCTGGAGATAAATGACAGTATCATTAAATTGACTGTTCCTGATAAAACAAATGTAAAAAGTATAAAATTCGGAAGTCTGGCAGGAACGAAGCCCTATTATGATGAGTATGTAAAAAATATAAAATATGGTAGGACATCAATTTCGAATCGTTTTACAATTAACACGACAGTTTCCTTTAACTATGCTGAACTGATAATCAGCGGAACAGTAGATAAGCTGGTTGTTTCCGCAGCTAGCTCCTATGATATCCATGGAACCGGTAAGTTAAATCGCATCGAGCTTCTGGATACCGCAGACGGAACCAGGATCGGAACTTCAATCGCACCAGTCATGGATGCCAAAGCAGATTATAGTATTGCATTATTTGACGGGGCTGAGGCTACCAGCCTCAAGATTCCGATTGATATCAAGGTTGTAGTTGAAAACTTTATGGCGATCAATACTGTTGTCAGGTTTGGGGTAGCGAATTATATCACACTGACTTATAACACATCCACTCAGATTAATGAATATGGTAACTCGGACTATACCCAAACGAACACGAACAGCAGTGTTTTGAAGCTTAATCCGATTGAAGCACCGGTGGTAAGTGCCAGTGCCATGCCGAAGGGGCAGATGCTTTACAGTTCCATGTTAACAGGAGGATTTAAATATAAAACAATCACAATTGATGGTATTCTTAATTGGGAAAAACCTGAGACCATTGTGAACGCAACCGGATATTATATGTGGACCTTTATTCCCAACGATTTAGACCATTTTAATGTTTTACACGGATATACCGGAGTAGTAGCAAATTAATAGAGAGCAAGTGATATAGAAGAACGGCAATTCCGGAATGAAAGGATTGCCGTTCTGTGCAGTAATAGAAATCCATATATACTAAATACAATGAGGAGAGACTGAAATGACAGATAACTCACAATACAACAAACCCTTGGACCCCGGGCCTTTCTACCACGGGACGAAAGCCGAACTAAAGCCGGGGGACTTGATAGAAGCGGGGTATAGCTCCAATTATGGTGAGCGTAAGAAGGCAAATTTCGTATACCTGACAGCCACCCTTGATGCTGCAAAATGGGGAGCTGAGCTAGCGATGGGCGAAGGACCAGGCAGGATCTATTATGTGGAGCCGACAGGTCCCTTCGAGGACGATCCAAATCTTACGGATAAAAGGTTTCCTGGAAACCCGACGAGGTCCTACCGTACCCGTCAGCCCCTTAGAGTAGTGGGCGAAGTACTGGATTGGGAGGGACACTCTCCGGAGGAGCTTAAGAATATGACAGATCACCTTGAGAGGCTTAAGCAGCTTGGTATAGAGGCAATTAACGACTGATACATTTCATTTCTCGCCGGATGAAAATACGATTCTTTTTGCTTCGGAAACCACTTCCACGCTAAAGGGATTAAGTATAAGAGAATCATTAGTTGCGATTACAGGGTTCTGGTTCAATCTACAGTATCTCAGCATCTGGCTGTATTAGTGAAGGTTAATTTGATCAGAAAGGGGAAAAGGGAGCTGTTGAGCTGCTACTTTCTGAATCATAATGTATTAGAAGAATTTATAGAACAGCTTAAAAAGGATTTACTTTAAGGATGCATTAATTTGCATCCTTTTTTCTCTTTCATTGTATTACTATAAGGCATTGGATGATTTCTTTATATGATAATTATTTTATGAAAAAAATGGTATTTAATCTAAATATGTGTTAATATTGTAATTAACTTAAATGTATTTTAAGTAATAATCAGCCAAAAATGTAGGAGCGAAGGTTCATGCTCTCTATTACTTGTAACGCAGGAGATAACCATGTTCTATATTCGTACAGCATTTACAAACCTGAAACGCTATCATCAGAAAAGCATCATAAACCTCCTGATCTGTATTGTGGTGGTAGTATTATTGAATCTGTTCATGGGCAGTCTGGAAAGCAACCGAAGGCAGCTTGCGGCTCTGCCGGAGGTAATGCCCATCCATGCGCAGATCAGTAATCTGAACGGTACTCTGCAGACCGGACTGGTCATCAGAGAAGACAAGGTGGACTTCCTCCTACAATCCGAATACATATCTGAACCTGCCATTACCATAGTGCTATCGGCTGGTGTGGGAAAGCTTCCCGAGGAAAAGTCCAGAACTTTCAATACAATAGATGCAGCCGGAATTACAAGGCCGGAAGCAATCAGCGGGATTACGGCACAGGATATCACCTTAGCTCCGGACACCTCGATAGACTTTCTGCTATCCGATGTTTCCTCCTGTATGGTGGAAGCTGGCTTTATGGAGCAGAACCAGTGGCAGATAGGACAAACCATCACCTTAACCCTATATTACGATTACCGGGATAGGAATTCGGAATATATGATGCAGCAATTAGGGGTGGAAGAGTTCTATATCGCGGGAAGTATCAGGTCATCAGAAGGAGCATTCGTTCCAAGTATTATAGTCCCCTTCGGGTGGGCAAAGGCAGCATTCAAAAAGCTAAACCTCCCCTTTGTGGCGAATGCAGCATCCTTCGACATCAAGGATCCATTACTGCTTAATGAATTCAAAACGGAAATGAAGGATAAGCTGCATCTGCTTGAGATTAATCCAATGAGTGATTATGCATTTGCAGGGAATGCATTAGCGGTGAATGATGAGACCTTTATTCTTGCGGCTTCCAGAATACAGGATAATATCGGTCTGTTGACCGGCTTTTTACCGTTTATATTGATTATCGTGGTATTCATAGGATACATCACCTCCTACCTGCTGATTCAGAACCGGCGTGGGCAGTATGCAACGATGCGATCCCTGGGGGTAAGCAGCCGTATGTGCTTCTTCACATTATTTATGGAAAGTATCATGATCGAGCTTACAGGCGGTATCCTGGGAACGATAGGCTCTGTTCTTCTGACAAGGCAGCTGGGGATGATACAGCTCTATACATTTCTGATATTTATGTTCTGTTATATCTGCGGAACTTCAGCAGCACTTTATCTGCTGGGCAGGATTAGTGTGATGAAGGCCCTGGCGCAGAAGGATTAAGGGGGTATAAAAAGTGGAACTTCTAAAAGCAGAAGAGGTTTATTATTCCTATCAAACAAAATATCAAACGATCGAGGCAGTCAAAGGTATATCCTATTCGTTTGAAACAGGTCATATGTATGCGATTGTCGGGGAATCAGGTTCAGGTAAGAGTACCTTTCTATCCCTTCTTGCCGGATTGGATTTACCGACGAGGGGTAAGGTCTATGTAGGCGGTGAGGATATGGCCGACCTTAACCGTGATCTGTACCGTAGAGAGAAAGCGTCTGTGGTATATCAATCGTTTAATCTGTTTCCGCTGCTGACCGCTCAGGAAAACATCATGTATCCCATGGAGCTAAATGGGCTTAAGAGAAACGAGGCAAAGAAAAAGGCTGCAGAGCTAATAGATCGGGTCGGCTTAAGAAAACAGGTATTACACCAATACCCTCAGATGATGAGTGGTGGTGAGCAGCAAAGAGTAGCAATTGCCCGAGCTTTGGCATCGGAAGGTAGTATCATATTTGCAGACGAGCCGACAGGAAATCTGGATACAGAAAACGAAAGGAACATTGTCCGACTTTTGAAGGACACAGCTCATTCCATGAATTATGCTGTTATTGTTATTACCCATAACCCCGAGGTGGCGGCAGAAGCCGACTTTGTCCTTAGAATGAGGGATGGGAAGCTGATCGATTAGGAGGGGGAACCCATGTTAATACGAAACAGTGTAAAACAAATCCTGCGAACCCCTGTTAAGACGGTATTATTCTTCCTGCTGATCACCTTTGCAGCAATATTGTCTACTCTGGGCAGCAATCTATGGCGCATGAGCTCGGCCAACATCAAAGCATTTGAAGAGGTATTTACTACGATCGGTACGGTCGAGCAGAAACAAACCATATTAACTAAAAATGAGATCTGGGATTCCATGCAACAAACCAAAATGACCTATTATTATTCCGAATACAATGCTCCCATACCCGTATCTGTCCTGAATTTTAAAGGCGCAGATTACCTATATCAACCGGAAAAAAGGCCATTTTACGGAGCCTATCTTCCCGGCTATCAGTTGCTTCCTCCAAATGTGAACTGGGGTTTGGGGGAGATCATCATAGAATTTACGGTAAATGAGGACTGTATCCCCGACCATCCTGTTAAGATCAATGTAATCAAGCAGATTTTTTCGAGGTATCCTATCAATACTCCCACTTTATGGTTCTGTGACAGGTATAATCCTACTCCGGATAAATTATATGCTGGGAAGACCTATATCATGGCCATGGTAGACACTTATGACTGGTTTGTTGAGACTGAGATCAGTATTACATATATACCACTTGATAGGGTCGGTTCCTATCAATATACCGAGGAAGGGACACTAGTTCCGGATGATACCAGGAGTATTATCTGTGAAGAGGTTACGGAAGGCTTTTATGAGACGGAACACGGGAAACGTTGGCTTAACCTCGCAGAGTGTATCGACCGTCCCTATCATACAGTGCCTGTCACTGCAACGAACAGTACAAAGCTGCTGATACCTTTCTATAATGGAACCACTTATGTCGATCAGGGTGAGGACATCAGTAAAGAGGAATATGAGAATGGAGATAAGGTATGCCTGGTTTCCAACAGCTTCGCCAGATATAACAATCTGAAGGTAGGAGATAAGCTTACCTTACCGCTGTATTATGCCAATTACCGATCTTCAGCCGGAAGAGCCTTTGGTTCCAGTGAAGTATGGGCGGACTTCAATCCTTTGAATGCGAAGGGAGAACCTTATTCCGTCTTCTTCGAAGGGGAATACACAATAGTAGGCTTATACCAATCCATAGGTGGAGGGAATTCCAGCGGCTACATCATGGCAGCGAACGAGATCGTGATTCCGGCCAAATCTATTGACGCCAGTGATAGAAATAATATCGTTGCCTATGGCCCAATGATGGGTTACACTACTTCCTTTCAAATTCCGAACGGAACAATTGAGGAGTATAGGAAGAACTTCCAGAAGCTTGGTATCGATGAACTGGAAATAAAGTTCTACGATAAGGGTTACACCGAGCTGAGGGCTGGACTGGAGCACATCAAAGGAATGTCTTTACTTTTATTAGCCGCCGGTTTGATGGCCACGGTATTGATTCTGGTTTTCTTCTGTAATATGTTTATAACAAAGCAAAAGAAGCGTACCGCAATCGAGCGTTCCTTAGGGATGAGCAAATGGAGCTGTACCCGTTCGATGATTTACGGGATTCTATTAATTGTATTGATTGGAAGTATCATAGGCAGCTTAGCGGGCTTCTTCCTTACCGACAAGGCAGCAAGTGTATTAAATGGAAGTAACTATTATGACACTACCTATACGAATGGCTCAGTAAGTAAAGCCTCAGAAGAAGAGTCAACAGAACTGGAATATGCAAAGCCTGACCTGGTTCTTTCGATGACAACTGGAGGAATCATCGTTATACTGGCGATGCTGCTGTCCTATGCTGTTGTAACAAATAATCTGAAGAGTGAACCACTGGAGCTGCTGTCAGAGA
>JAEZHX010000144.1 GCA_023436765.1 Bacillota bacterium | reverse complement strand
CACCAAAAAAGTAAACCGGCACTTTATAGTAAGTACACATATTGGTAAACATTTTCTTTGTATTGTCTGATGCATCCTCTGCTACAATCACCAGGGCCGCTTTATGTTCTTTTACTGCTTTTTCCGTAGAGAATTCACCGCTCACGATGTTCCGTGATTTCGTTGCTATTCAAAACAGATTAAATATTTTCTTCGCTTCCGGATTCAAGCAATCCCAACTCCTTCTCCAATGTTTCTACTATTTCCTTTGGAATCGCTGTCTTCAATGAGCGTTCCAGACCCTTCGTCTTGATAGCCTTCTGCAGGCAGGATACCTGGCAGCAGATGTATGCTCCCCTGCCATTTTTCTTACCGGTAGTATCTATGACGATTTCATCCTCCGGAGTCTTTAAGATTCGGATCATTTCTTTCTTGGTCTTCATCTCGCCGCACCCGGTACACATTCTTAACGGTATTTTTTTCGCCAAATCATATCACATCCTTAATATCCCATGCTCTGGGATTCACTCTTGATGTCTATCTTAAAACCTGTCAGCTTGGCAGCAAGTCTTGCATTCTGCCCTTCCTTACCGATGGCAAGGGAAAGCTGATAATCGGGTACGATTACTCTCGCGCTTTTCTCATATTCATCCACCATGACGGAAACGACCTTCGCAGGACTAAGCGCATTTTCAATCAGCTGTGCGGGGTTATCACTCCAGTTGATGATATCGATCTTCTCATCCCTGAGCTCTCGCACAATAGCATTGACTCTGGCACCGTTCATTCCGACACAGGCTCCTACGGCATCCACATCCGGGTTATTGCTCCAAACAGCCATTTTGGTTCTGGAACCGGCCTCACGGGCAATGCTCATGATTTCCACAGTGCCGTCCTGGATCTCGGTAACTTCTGCTTCAAATAAGCGCTTTACCAGCTCCGGGTGAGTTCTGGATACGGATATTCTGGGTCCCTTTGTGGTATCCTTAACCTCAAGTACATACAGCTTGATACGGTCGGTGGGGCGGAATACCTCTCCCCTTACCTGTTCATTTTCGCTCAAAATGGCATCTGCCTTACCCAGATTAATACTTACATTATTTCCTACATACCGTTGCACGATACCCGTAACAATGTCTTTTTCCTTACTGCTGTACTGGGTATACAGAACCTTTCTCTCTTCCTCACGGATCTTCTGAACCACGACCTGCTTTGCTTTCTGAGCAGCGATACGACCGAAGTTCTTCGGAGTCACCTCCACGCCGACGAAGTCACCGAGCTCATTCTTAGGATCCTTCATCTTCGCCTGAGCCAGACTGATCTGCATGACAGGATCGGTCACAGTCTCAACAACCTCTTTCATGGCGTATACACCTACTTCACCGGTCGCACGGTCAATATTCACCTTAATGTTATCCGCTCTGCCAAAGTTGTTCTTACATGCAGCCACCAACGAATTCTCAAGAGCCTCCAATAAAATATCCTTACTGATATCCTTTTCCTTCTCTATTTGGTTTAAAGCCTCAATCAATTCCCTTCCTGCATCTAATTTTGCATCCATCTCTTTTCTTATTCCTCCTTGTTTTATAGGAGGAATTATCCTCCTTCAATAAGTTCGACATATACATATTTCATAGGAGGATTTTTCCTCCCTTGTTTTATAGGAGGAATTATCCTCCCTATCACTCTATCTACTGATAAAGCCTAAGAATATCAGACCGATTAGAAATCAAAGGTCAGACGGACCATAGCGATATCTGCTCTTTTCAGCTTAAGCTCTGAGCCATCCTCCATCTCTATCGTAAGCATCTCTGCATCAAAGGCTTTCAGGATACCGGTCCATTCCTTTCTCTTATCCATGGGCTTATAGAGCTTAATCTCCACTTCTTCGCCAATGCTTTTTTCAAAATGTCTGTCCCTCTTCAGCTGCCTTCCAAGTCCGGGAGAACTCACCTCTAAGATATAGGCGTCCGGAATGAAATCTGCCTTATCCAGAAGATCACTCAATGCTCTGCTGACCAACTCGCAATCATCTACCGTAATGCCGCCCTCCTTGTCAATGTAGGTACGTAGGAACCAGTTACCGCCTTCCTTCACATACTCCACATCATACAGTTCAAATTGGTTTGCTTCCAAAACCGGTATTAATAGTTTTTCCGTTTTTTGCTCATATTCTTCGTGCTTCGTCAAATCTTTCCCTACTTTCACAGTAATTTTCGTAACTACAGTTCGTTATAACAACTAAGAGATTGGCATTACAACAAAACAGAAGAGTGGACTTTCGTCCACTCCTTCATAATCTTATCATTTAGCACATTTATTATTATAACAAACTGAACCAGTTTTTGCAAGGTTTATTTTAATTCATTTGGAACTAATGTATCTGGAAATCAGCTGTTCTGCATCATCAGCAGAAGTCTTCGGATAAGTAAGCTTGAATATCGACATAAATTCATCCAGATACAACTGCAAATCGAAGTAATCCTCCAGGCTCTCCATTTCGCCATGGGCTGTCTGAAACCGGTCAAGAGTCTCCTCAGGATCTGCCGGGTTTGATCGCAGATAAAAGGTAATGTTTATCTTGTTAACCGATAATAACGCTTCTACCTGCTCTGAGGAGATCAGCATACCGATCTTATGGTGGGTCATTTTCTTATTATTGGATCTTATCTGCATGCCCAGAATATTCGTAGTGTAGTCTTCTGATATCATCACTCTTCTGTAATTGATGGCCTGCCGGTCAAGAAATGTATATAATTCTTCAATGGCACTTGAAACATCTATTCCATGATAAGTAAGTTTGGAATCTATATGGGCGAAGCATAGCTTATCTCCAATGAAATCCTTAAGGAACCGGGACTTAAATTCTGTCTTGGAAGCCGCCTTATAGAAATGAATGAAGGCGATTCTTTGATCTCCCTGCTCTTCTCTTCTCACACTGATCTTTTTTTTCGTTAACCCCATAACCTTCTGCCTTCTTCCTGATAGGTTAGTTACCATATCGCAAAATAATTCCTGTATCGTATTACTGCAGAGCCGGAATCAAATGCAGCCAGCTCATTACGAATAATATAGCACAAATACATGAAATATGGAAGAGCTCAACGAAACTCAGGTAAAAAGTTATATTCAATAATTTCCTAAGGAATAGGTCACCGTTATTGCTGTACCCGTATTTACTTCAGAATCAGAAATAGTCTGCTCTATGACCTTTCCTTTTTCCACCGCATAATGATATACGCCGAAAAATTGAACCTTCAGGTTACCGTTCTTATTATTGATATCGGTAAGCCAATCCACCATGGAGGCCTTCGTCTGGTTAACAAAGTCCTTGACATATACCTTGCCCAGGGAATGATTGATTCTAAGGTATTCCCCTTCCGGCAGATAGCCTCCGGAGTAGTTTTGTCCGAACAGAGTACCTTCTGCCACGGTGTCACTATAGCTATCAGTAACTATGTACTTTACTTCATTCGTATCACACCAGAGCTTGAATTCCTCCAGCTGCATTCCCGTGAAATCTTTCAGCTTGACACCTTGATCAGAAGCGGATACCCAAACAGTAATATTTTGCTCCGGTTCCGTCAGCTCACTGTATATACTCTGATCCGTAATCGTGCCCTTGCTCTTTGGGGTATCGGTATCCTCCTTAAAGGTGAGTTTGATACCGGCTCCCTTACCGTTCACTTCATCCCTCCACTTAATGATCTCGGACTTATTTTTGCCGATGAAGCTGTCCACCGGGACTAATCCGAGGGAATGATGTACCGTTACGATCTTGTTGGCAGGAATGAAATCCCCCTTCTCTAGGTTCTGATAATAGATGCTTCCGGCCGGATAGTCCTTGCTGTAATAATCTATTACATTGAGGGTAATTCCCTTTTGTACTGCCCAGGCCTTCGCTTCATTCAGATTCATATTAATCAGATGAGGTGCCTTAACACCGCTGTTAACAGCAACCTCTAATAGAACCGTTACTTCAGGATCGATTGGTTTCCCTGCGGCTACACTTTGGCTGAGGATGGTCTGATCAGAATATTTCAAGCTTTCTGACTCATGAAAAGCGAGGGTAATACCCAGATTTTGCGCCAGTACAGTGGCCTCCGTCTTTGATAGGCCGGTAAATGCAGGCATGCTTGTAGAAGCAGCGGACGCACCTAGCTTCAGAGTAACCAGCCCATCATTCTCAAGCTTTGTTCCTGCCGCGATGGATTGGGAGACTACTTCCGCATGAACTCCATACTTCTCCTTATCCTTCTGAAATATCTTCAAGCCGTATAAGCCTGCCAGCTGTTCCGCTTCGTCGGGCGTCAGTCCATGAAAATCCGGTACTACGATTTTACCATCTTCCTTTGCTATGACCAGTGAGACAACCTGCTGCCCGTCAATCTCAGTCCCTGCGGCTACATCCTGGCGTAATACCAGATCCGCCTCTTCCTCACTGATTTCCATCTGATAAAATAATCGTATCCCGTTCAATGTTGCCAGATCGGAGGCCTCGCTCCGACTCATGCCGGTAAAATCAGGTACAGGTATTGGATTGCCTCGTGATAGGCTTACGGTGACCGGGTCATTTCTGGTCATTTTGGTCTCTGCATCGATGCTCTGACTAAATACCTTACCATACTCCACATATTGGTTGAATTCTTCCTGTATCGTAACCTTTACCTTCTGATCTTCGGCCCATTGCATCACCTCTGCCTTGGTCATACCATACAAATCCGGCATCTCAATCGTTGTATCCGTGCTTTCCTCACCGCCTGATACATAGATCACCATACGGTTCTTCCTAAGGAATGCTTCCTCTGAGCCGTCCACGAATTCATAGCTAATGACATTGTTCTTGGGGACGATCTGGCTGGTTTCTGTCTCAATCGTTATCCCAGATAACCGGTTATCCGTAATCCAGGTGTTAAGCTCGGATAATGTCATACTCTTGATGTCCGGAAGGGTGATGGCTTCCTCCGGGTCTGCGCCCAGGGAGTAAGTGATGGTTAAGGTACTGCCGCTATTCAGTCTTTTCCCCGGTGCAATGTCCTGTGACAGGATGCTGTTAAGCTCAGCCTCCTTACTATACTCTCCCTTCAGTATCGTGTTACTGTGATATTTTGATGCCCAGGCCTGCGCCTCACTAAGCTCCCACGCCGACATATCCGGTACGGTAACATCCTTAAGCTTCAACAGGAAGAATCCTGCTACAGCAATAATAAGTACGATGACGGCTGCCGCAATGATCCGGACAGGACTTTTGTGCGCTGGTATAAATACCTCCTTCTGGAAACTCTCCGGCTTCTCACTGGAAATATCCTCTAGAAAACTCTTATGCCCTGCCAAAGTTATTCCTCCTTCTCATAGTATAGCTTTCCGTTCTTAAGCTGCAGGCTGATGTCACTACTGGCAGCAACCTCGTCGGAATGAGTCACAATAATGATGGTCTTGCCGTACTCATGTGCAAGACGTTTGAATAACTCAATGACTTCACGGGCCGTTGCCGTATCCAGCGCTCCGGTCGGTTCATCCCCCATGATCAGGTCCACATCCTTGGCGAGCGCCCTGGCAATTGCCACTCTCTGCTGCTCACCGCCGGATAATTTCGTTACCCTGCGATCTGCTTTTGACTTAACGATACCCACGGAATCCAGGATCTTATAAGCGATTTCCTTCCTGTTCGTGATCGCTTTATTATTCACTATCATCATGTTGGCCTCCACGTTTTCCAGGCCGCTCAGATAATCCGTCAGGTTATATTTCTGGAATATGATCGCCATATTCTCCCGCCGAAATTTCGTATAACCGATTTTACGTATATCCGTACCGTCATAGATCACACGGC
>JAEZHX010000065.1 GCA_023436765.1 Bacillota bacterium | reverse complement strand
AGCGGTTCCGCACTGGTATGTATGGATTATCTCAGAAAACGTCGTAACAAAAACAGATAAGCTATATGAGCATTACAATAAGCCTGTCGATTGCTCGACAGGCTTTATTTTTTAGACCAAAGGGGTGTATAGTTTGACTATCTTGTGTCTGGTTATTTACCAGCCATTTTCTTCTCCTGATCCTGGATCATTTTCTTCACCATATAACCGCCGACAGAACCATTCTGATACGAGGTCAAATCCCCATTATAACCTTGCTTCAATGGAACTCCGAGTTCGTTAGCAACCTCATACTTAAAACGGTCCAGTGCTTCTCGTGCCTCCGGTATCTCTGCTCTGTTTCTTCTTGACATATAAACTCCTCCATTTTCTTATCCCTCATGCCGTCTCCGGACTGTTTAGGATAATTTGTGTTGTTGTTTACGTTTCGTTTTCAAGTTACAATACATAAGTTACATTTATATTCTTACATTTATATGAAGTAACATCGGCTTGAATTAATTATACTGAATAATTATTTCATCCTTTGTTACGATACTAGTATATGCAGAATAAAAGGTTATACACTAGAAATTAATTCTAATAATGTCGAAATCAAGATAAAAAAATTAAGAATATTCTTTAATCCAATAAAAAAGAAAGCTTCAGGATAAAGGATTGTGTCTGAAACTCTCTTTCTTATATAAAAGTAAATTTTAGTTTTATAATCTACTGCTCTGTCACGTCTTACGTCCTATCAGCCAAGTTCTTATAATCCTTATGCTTTGCGACATTCTTATACGCAGGACGGATAATCTTGCCTGCATTATTCAGCTCCTCCAGCCTATGTGCAACCCAGCCGGATATTCTGGCGATAGCAAAGATCGGTGTATACAGCTCCATCGGAAGTCCGAGCATATGATAAACAAAGCCACTATAGAAATCGACATTAGCACTGACACCCTTGTACATCTTACGTTCACTGGCGATGATCTCCGGAGCGAGGCGTTCTACTGTCTCATATAAGGTAAATTCTTTTAACAGGCCTTTTTCCTCTGATAGGCTCTTTACATAACTCTTCAAGACGTTAGCTCTCGGGTCGGACAGGGAGTAGACCGCATGGCCCATACCATAGATTAAACCGGCCTTATCGAAGGCTTTCTTGTTCAGCAGATCGGAGAGATATCTTCCAACCTCCTCCTCGTCGCCCCAATTCTTAACATTCTGCTTCATGTCCTCAAACATTTGCATGACCTTGATGTTTGCACCGCCGTGCTTGGGTCCCTTTAAAGAGCCAATGGATGCAGCGACTGTGGAATAGGTATCTGTTCCGGAGGAAGAAACGACATGGGTCGTGAAGGTGGAGTTATTACCACCGCCATGCTCCGCATGAAGTACCAGTGCAATGTCCAGGATCTTTGCTTCCAGCTCGGTGTATTTCTTATTCGGACGAAGCATATAAAGTATGTTCTCAGCAGTGGAAAGCCCTTCCTTAGGTGGATGGATTACTAAGCTCTCCCCAAAATAATAATGGCTATAAGCTTGATAACCGTATACGGAAAGTAACGGAAACAGGGCAATCAGCTGAAGTCCCTGACGAAGCACATTCTCTATGGAGATGTCATCCGCCTTCTCATCATAGGAATACAGCGTAAGTACGCTTCGTGCAAGCGTATTCATCATATCCTTACTGGGTGCCTTCATGATGATGTCACGTACAAAGCTCGGGGGAAGCTCACGGTATTTTTCCAACAGCCGAATAAACTCCTCCAACTTTTGATGCGTCGGTAGCTCTCCGAACATCAGAAGATATGTTACTTCCTCAAAGCCAAAACGGTTGTCCCTCATAAAGCCATCAATGATTTCCTCTACATCGATGCCTCTGTAAAACAGCTTGCCCTCACAGGGCACATAATCATTATCCACAATGGTATAGGATCGCACCTCGCAGATCTCAGTCAATCCTGTCAGCACACCTTTACCGCTCACATCCCTCAGTCCACGTTTTACATCATATTTTGTATAGAGTTCAGGGTCAATTACATTGTTTTTTTTGACGAGGTCAGCTAAATTCATTAATTCCGGAGTAATCTCAGAGAATTTGTTCATACATCTGCTCCTTTCTTATTGTGCCCCAAAGCTATGGGAACATCGGGTTAGTGTAACGTCAATAAAGTTTCAGCAGGCAGATGTCATAAGGCTTCTGCCTGCTGTATTCTTTTGTTAATGATATCTTATCTTAAATTATGTATTATAACAAGCTTCTTCTGAAAGATAACATTACATCCATTAAAAATAATGTAAGCATGATTCGGTTAGCCCTCCTGAGGAAGGAATCCGAGAAGAAATTCAGTATCCGGAGAATCATCGGATGAATAAATCGTACAAACAATACTCCGCAAAGCCCAAATAATATCGAGGCACCCAGACAGACCCTTCCGTTAATGTTAAACATCATCTTGGAGTAATTCCACCATCTTCTCTGGAAAACCAGCTCCATCCAATAGGAGCTGAAATACTCCAGGGCTGTTGCAACCATTGCGCAGGATAGGAATAATGAAAGGATGCTCTGACATCGATTAGCAAACAGTACGATCATAGCGAGTATGCTTAACCCATAGATTGGGATCAAAGGCCCGTATAGGAACCCTCTGTTCATGAGTCTTCCGGTTGTAAGATAACAGTAGGAGGTCTCATAGAACCAACCAATAGCGCTATAGATCATGAACCAGCTAAACAATACCGGAAGTTCTAACGTACGTAGCCGCTCTCGCACTAAAATCATTGGTCTTCACCCTCTCCCCCTTTATTTTACATAATAATAACCAATTTAACCCTTTCTGTCAATAATGAAAATGTACTGTATTTCTTACTATATTTCCGACCTCGTCCGTCGCTTCGTAGGTAACAAGATAATTTGGTATCCCTGCCGCATCTGCTGCTTCAGAGGAATCTCCGGTATTGCTCTGAGTTTCTTCTATAGTCACCTGTATATCCTCCAGTTTCATCTTAGTATAATTATCCGTAATGCTTACCCCCACAAGGGCATACTCGCGGTCAGGAACCTGCCCCGGTTCCAATACCCGGTCACTGATATTGGAGATCACAGGTGCCAAATCATCAATGATAAATCTCGTAGTTATCGATGTCAGGATAACTTTACCGGCATATACCTGATAAGTAACTTCATATTCATCCTCTAATATTTGTTCTATATCGACCTCAATCTTTTCCTGTTCCAGTAATTTGCCTCCCTGAAAAGCTCTGACGCCCTTCATCACATTCTCAGGTGTGATCTGGTCTTCATTGGCAACAATCCGGTCACGGACTCCTACAAATTTAGGTGGTTCCATGCTGTCCTCCACAGTAATAGTGGTTGTTTTGCTACAGGCTTTGCCCATAGCATCGGTCACGGAATATGTAATCTTATATTTACCGGCTTTATACCAATCTACGATACCTTCGATCCTAATGTCTTCGGTGATATCCGTTCTCCCTGAGGATTTTGCTGTGATCCCTTCCAATAGGTCGATCTCCTCACCCAATTCAACTGTTCTGTTCTTTGCTCCTGTGATCGTAGGCTTCTTATTCCAATACGGATTCCCTTTGGTGGGATCGGTAGGATCCCACCGTAATGAGGACGTAATTTTCATCGCCTCCGGCTTTCCTAACGGTCCGGGATTCTTCTTATCATCATAGATAATGACAGTAGTCCCTATAGGGCAATGATCATAAATCCATTTCGCGTCTCCGACTGTCATACGGATACAGCCGTGGGAAGCGGGTTTTCCTAATTTATTGTATTCTTTGACAGCAAGCGATGCCGGATTCTCATTCTCATAATAATAGACCGAATGAAACAGGATCCCACCAACGATCCTAGTGGAATATTGTCCCCACACATCTCCCATCAGTGCTTTCCATCGATATTTTCCCTTTGTCTGAAATGTTCCTAGTATTGTCTCTGTTCCATTCTGTCCCACGGAACAGACGATTGCTTTTACAGGTACAGTATACTCTCCGGCTTGATCCTTCTCATAGACCGTAATTGTATTTTGCACCCTGTTAACTTTAATCAGGTATGGATAATCTGTTCCTGCCAGTACCATTTTTGTACTAATGAAGATAAGAAAAGCCATTGATCCTAAGGCAATGATATACTTTCCGTAGCGAAAAGCTTTCTTACTGAAACCATTCATACTGCACCTCTAATTCTAGTCATCATAGTCCTCTGTAGTTCCTTCCAGTCGCTCATGAAGTATTTTCTATTATGAGTATTCAGTCACCGCGGTTCGTACGAACAGCTTAATTTTGCGCTGATGCACTACTAACTTCTCAGCGGTGCAGAATAAATTATTTCTTATATACTTCAACGATATAGGTTTCATATGTTTGATCGAGATCCGGGGCTTCATATACAACTGTTCCCAGATTTTTAATCAGTTCATGATTCACTGATCCGTATTTGTCCTCTTCCGGTTTGCCCACATAGATATAAGAAATATCATATTTTTGAAGCAGGGCTCTGATTGCAGCTTCATCATCGGAGGTATAGATCGTCTGGATGTCCGCAGCGCGCTCATCAAGCATCGCAGTTACCATCTCATCCGTAACGTCCGGCTCGGATTTCCATAGTCTTTCATGGGTATACCAGCCAAGAACAGTCGGAAGACCTGTAATCACCGAGATTCTTTCGTAGATTGTATAACTTTCGCCGTTAGCTTCCAGCATAACCGGCGTACCTTCGATATTCTTGAGTATCCATTTCGTAGCTTCATAATCCTCCGGCAATTCGTCCTCCATGAAGGCCGTAGAATCCATTCCCTTGTATTTTTCCGGTTCAAAGATGTTCCCATACCAGGCCTTAGTTGCATTCTGCACATAGAACAGGGTCAGGCAAAGCAGAAACAACCCTACTCCGGCTGACAGCTTCTGCAACCGGGTTCTGCCATAGGCAAGCAGCCTGATCAGGATAAAGGACATACAAATTCCGAACATGACAAAGGCCTGATAGGTCAGCTTGAACATCGTGTTGGCTCTTTTATAATCTCCCGAATAGATATCCTTGATATATACAATCTCAGGAAGCAAAATCAAACCGATCGCACATAGTCCGATCGTAAGGATAAATAGTTCTGAGCTGTTCAACCCCTGCATGTACAGAAGCAGACCATTTTCCTTCGTAATCTTTTGATTCTTTGCCTTCTTCGGGTGTTTTCTGAGTTTCCTTCTGGCGATAAAATCCTTGATCGTGAATACCAGGAAGGCTATCACCACAGCAATCGGAAGCCCCCATAGAATTGCCAGCTGGTAAATGGGGGTACGTGCAACGGTCCAGAGAGGTGTGGCCGAAATCTGGTTAAAGCTTAACGTGAAGGGAAGACATATGATTTCCCCCACTACCAATACGAGAATTCCTTGAAATGCTGTCAGAAGATAACCCTTTATTTTAAAATTATATACAACCATATTAGAAAATAGAATAACAGCACCGGAAACAACATAATAAATGGGATAATCCCAGAAATTTGTCGTATGGAATAATCCGATAAAGAAGCCCAGCATTAGAATGGAGGGATGGAATACCTCCTTTAACAGAGCTACAGTATTCTTCTTCCGATCTCCTTGAATAGCTATTTTATCCTTGCGCCCTAACAGCCATGCCAGCAGAATTCCCAGCACGGTTAAGACAAACAGCAGGTTGATCACGTGGGCATGCAGGTCTCCCAGCACAAAGGAATAAGCCGGGAACTCATGGATCGTCTTATCGTTTGTCTCCGGATAATATCCGATGAATCTGGTAGCATCCGGGAACCAGTAGTGATATAGCTCACTCTCCTTCATTTTTAAAATGTTCTTTTGAAATGACGGAACCAGCCACTTAAAAATCGGGTAATGCATATTTCCTGCCAGACAGACTCCTGCTCCCGCCAGCATACCGCTGATGGCAGGTAGAACTCCCTTTCGGCTGCTGCGCTCTCTCCTGTAATTTATCATCAGTTGATATGCGATGGAAAACGGAAGTAAAAAGGTAAAGGCTCCGGTCATCATCAGCATAAGATTATAGCCGTTTGCAGTTCCTACAAAGGTTAGCTTTGACAGAAAGGTCGCCATGAACTGCCCCACATAATAATAATTCAGGGTTGTACCGGCATACCAGAAATCCTTCGGAGGCATGAAATCTGTCCGGTCCATGGCAGTCATGAAGCCATAATCCATGAATTTCTCTGTCCCATATGCCTCAGGCTTAAAGCCCCTGATGTAAATGAATAATAAGAAGATGCCGAAGAACAGAATCTCCTCCATAATCATTAATTCCACCGTATTCTTATGAAAGATGGACGGCTTGTGAATCCTGACATGTTCTCCTGCCTTCAGCTTCCTAGCATTTCGATATCTAATCAGCATGACGGCGACATTAATCACCAGACAGAGACCGGTGGTCAGCAGACAATTGGCCGCAGAGAACCGTAAGATTCGAAGAGAGGATAATAGCCACATAAGATAGCCACTGATTGCTATGCCGATGGTCTTGGAAAACAGATACCCCCTGTCTTCAAAGGTACTGAATAATAAATCCGTGATCGGCAGGAAAATCAGACCAAGCCCTAACACCATCACCCACCACTGTAAAAAGGGCAGATAATCCCCTTTCAGCAGATATTTTCCCATTACCGCAAGGGTAACTACAGATACGGTACAGATTACTTTCCTCAGCATAACAATTCCTCACTTCACTCTAACCTATATCATATTTCTTATCCTATAAAAAGTACCTTTCAACCTTATCCCTGCTTCTTCAGTACATGATTAATTCTGCGGAAATCCTTCAGAGCCTGTCTGCCGATCCGGAAGATTTTCTTCATATTGATGGAATTAACTCCACCTTGTCTCGGACGGAACGTAACCTGCTGATATCTTACCTTCAGCTTTTTCTTCGCATAGATGACGGAGATCAGCACATTGGACAGATTAAAGCCCTCCGGTACCAGCTTGATATATTGCTTCAGGGTTTCTGACTTCATCAGCCGGAATGGCGTATTCGCATCCGTGATACTGACATGGAAGCAAAGCCACAGAACAAATTTCAGAGTCTTCGTTACAAAGACGCGTGATATTCCGTCCTGTCTGCCCTTTCTGTGCCCGATAACCATATCGTACTTCTGCCTCTGCTCCCAGAAGGGCCAGAATTCCTCTGGCAAGGTCTGCCCATCCGAGTCCGTCTGAAAGATGTAGTCAGCACCGGCCTTCAGTGCGTAGTTATAACCAAATAGTACAGTTGCCCCATGACCTCCGTTTGGCTTCGTCACCGGTTCAAAAGCAGGAAGGTTCTCCGCCTTCTCCTTCATGATCCGATACGTAGAATCCTTACTTCC
>JAEZHX010000004.1 GCA_023436765.1 Bacillota bacterium | reverse complement strand
GGATCTATGACGTGTCTAAGACCCATCCTTCCTACATTATCTCTGACATATTCAAATACAGTAATGTAGTATTTGCATCTCCAACCTACAACCTACAGTTATATTTCCCTATGGACGCGCTTATAAGGGAGCTTTCAGTTCTTAACATCACTAACCGCAAAGTATCCTTAATTGGTAACCATACCTGGGCTTCCGCCGCACTTAAGCATATGACCGAGTTGGTAAATAGCATGAAGAACATGGAGATTGTAGGAACACCGATTGATATTAAATCCTCTCTTAGAGAAGACCGGGAGCAGGAGCTTAATGACCTGGCTGATGCTATATACCAGTCCTTGCAGGATTAAGCTTAATATAGTAAATGTATACTTACCAGAGAAGGAACTATTTCTTAATCACCTAGAGATACAAGAGGCCCTTTATGTTCCCCTCACAACTTGTATAACAAGTTGTGAGGGGAACATAAAGGGCCTCTTGTATTCTTTCCGCTTATTAAGAAACAGCTCCTTTATTTACATATAGCTTACCTCGAAACTATGCGTTACGATTTAAGTGTTAGAATCGGAGTTTACAGCCTCAAAGATCGGAAGTCTTGCACCATTACGATAGAATAGCGGTATCTCCTCTAAACGTGCTGAGACCTCCAGCTCAGTGCCGCCTTCCACTTTTTCTGCGCTATAGGCATTTGTCCAAGTAGCACCGGAGGGAAGATACACCTTACGTCGTTCCACGCCTTTCTCCACTACCGGAGCAACCAACAGATCAGGGCCAAACATATATTCATCGCCTATATCATATACCCTAGAGTCCTCCGGGAAATCATAGAACAGGGGTCTCATCATTGGTGTACCCTTTTGCGTCGCCAACTCCATCTGTTCCACTATATAAGGCCTTAAGCGTTCTCTGATCTGCATATACTTTACTATGATATGATATGCTGTATCTCCAAAGCTCCATACCTCATTTGGACCGCCGGATCCACAATAAGCATCCGGGTTCAGGATATCCCTGACCGGATAGGGAAGCCGGAAGCCATGTAAACGAAATACCGGACAGAATACGCCAAACTCGAACCAGCGAACGATAAGTTCTCTGAATTCTTCGTCCTCGGGATCTCCGTTAATAAAACCTCCGATATCAGTTGTCCACCAAGGAATTCCGCATAAGGATACATTCAAGCCCGCTTTTAGCTGTTTGCGAAGACTATCAAAGGTTGATGCGATATCTCCGGACCAGAGTACTACACCATATCGCTGACTTCCTAACCAGGCGCACCGAACCAGATTACATACCTCTTCGCCCTGTTCTCTCATTCCATCATAAAAAGCTTTCGCAAATCCGACACAGTATAAGTTGCTGACCTCTTCACCATTCCCCTCATACATCCGGATGTTGTCATAATCGTAGGGTCTCATCTCAGGTTCTGCCTCATCCAACCAGAAGGTTTTAATTCCGTAATCATAATAATTTTCTTTCACACGGGACCAAAAAAACTTTTGAGCCTCAGGGTGAGTCGTATCCACATAGGTCAGAACCCCAAATAACATAAATACAACATCAACGCCCTTTTCTGCCCGTATGATATAATTCTTACGTTTCATCAAATCATAATTTTCACTTCTTGTGTCGATGGTCGGCCAAATGGAAACCATTAGTTTGATTCCCATTTCGTTCAGCTCCTCCACCATCTTTTTGGGATCCGGCCACTTTATGGGATCAAATTTCCATTCTCCCTGCATGGTCCAATGGAAATAATCGATGACGATAACTGAAATCGGCAGATTACGCCGTTTGTATTCCCTTGCAACCTCCAACAATTCCTCCTGGGTTTCATATCGCAGCTTGCACTGCCAAAAACCGGTTGCCCATTCCGGTATCATGGGCGCCCGTCCGGTAATCTCCGTAAATCGGTAATTTATCTCCTCCGGTGTCCTTCCGGCAATAATAATATAATCAATCTGCTTTGCACACTGTGCATGCCAAAGGGTATGATTGTTAACAAACTCCGACCTTCCCACAGAGGGATTGTTCCATATAAATCCATAACCTTTAGAAGAATAGGTGTAGGGAATGGTACATTTGCCATTCTTCTGAAGCAATTCTACTGTACTTCCCTTTAAGTCAAAGCAATCGTTCGCGTCCTGTCCCATGCCATAAAAATGCTCCCCTTGTGAAGGTTTAAAATAGAGACTGATCTTAAACTGATTACCTGAAGTTACTCGATATTCCCTCGCCCTGCGAAGGGGTGCTGTATGGACGCGGCCATCAATCCAGGATTCCTCCAGCAAAATTTCCATTGTGTCAGTATTATAGTAGGTAACGGTACCATCACCGGTAATCTGAACCATAATTCTGCCATTATATAATCTAGCTTTTGCTTCATCCATTTCAATTCTTACATCATCTGCTTGTTTTGGCTCTAGCAGTGTCCAATTCAGATTAGTGTCAATATGAAGGCTCTTACTGGAGCGAAACCTTATCGCATCATTACCATATGGTTCAATATAAACCAATTCTCCGGCCGTTTCCCATATAATACGGTTACCTTCCCGTATTCCATCAAATTTCGGTGTAACATAATATGCCATAAATGGGCCTCCTAGCTTTGATAGCCATTATTCTTTCATTATTTTCGTACTAATTCCCTTAATAGATTCGAGCTTGGATATTTCTAAGACTGTGGTATTCTTCTCCCTTATTACTGAGCAAGGGTTAGTGTTTAGTTCGACCTTTACGCAGTTGATATTGTGCAGAACTACCGTAAAATCCAGGTTGCAGGGTGTAATTGTAATACTAACTTCATCATCCCCGGCATCCATGAAAATCTCAATCCCTTCCTCCTCAATGATAAATTGGTTCGTACCCGATACGGGATACATATGGAGGGTATAATGCTCCGTTTTATATTCATCTACATAATTCATGGAAGGCCCCATCGGTAGGATGGCATTTTCCTTCATATACAGGGGAAGAATATCCAGCTCCGACTTAAATTTCAGCCATTGACCTCCCTGAAGCTGCTCATCGGTATGGTAATTAGTCCATATTCCCTTCGGCAGATATACCTTCACCAAATCCTCTTCATTCAGTACCGGGGCAACCAGAATGCTGTCTCCAAACATATATTGTGTATCTATCCCAGCGGTTGTCTCATCCTCCGGAAACTCCAGCATCATAGCACGGCACATCGGGACTCCATTCTTAGCAGAATAAATTGCCTGGGAATAGATATAAGGCATTAGGGCATAACGAAGCTTTACATACTTTCTTACAATATCGCATGCTTCTTCTCCAAAATCCCAGGGCTCCCTGGAATAGAAACCATGCCACCTGGCATGGGAGCAGAACATTCCGAATTGTGTCCACCGAATATATAATTTAGGAGTTGAGGAGAACCAGAAGCCGCCGATATCACTGGACCAGAACGGGAAACCGCTGACTCCCATGCTTAAGCACCCCTTTATAGAGCTGGCCAAACTTCCAAAGTCCGTACCTGCATCTCCGCCCCAATGAACCGGGTATTGCTGGGATCCGGCCCAGGCACTTCTAGCCCATATGATTGCTTGATTCCTGCCAAGCTCTTCTACTGTAGCTTCATAAGCAGCTTTATTATACAAGAGGGAATACAGATTATGCATATCCCTTCCGTCTCCGTCTGCATATTTGAAAAACGGAGCCGCTGATTCACCGAAGTCTACCTTTATTACGTCGATACCCATGCGGAGTAAAGGCTTAATCAATTCATTCTTATACCAGGTCACCGCTTCCGGATTAGTAAAATCTATCAACCCATGGGGGAATTTCATGGAGCCGTTCTCGCCGCTGGCAAAGTATCCTTTTTTCATGGCTTCATCGTATACTTCATAGGAGATATTGCCTCTCTCCACATAGGGGAGCTGCCAGAGTGAAATTTTAAAGCCCTCCTCATGCAGCTTCTCAATCATTTGTTCCACATTGGGGAATTTATTTTGATCAAACTTCCAGTCACATACCCAGTTTTCGGCAAACCAATCGGTGTCAATATGTACCACATCACAGGGGATATCCATCTCGCGCATACGCTTCGTTACGGTTTCTACTTCCTTCTGCGTACCATAACTGATTTTACTGATCCATAACCCGAAGGACCACTTTGGAGGAAGCGCAGGCTGCCCGGTTAGCTTGTAGTATAAGGGCAGCAGCTTCTTCATTTCGTTGTCCCTCATGATAAACATATCAATGATGTCACCCTCTATCATGAAAGAATTAGCTTTTGACAATATCTGTCCCATATCACAATGGCATTTCCGTGATGTATTCAAAAACACTCCGTAACCCTTGCTACTGATATAATAAGGGATATATTTATATCCACGTTCCGTATTAACTCCCAGAGCATTGGTATTCCATAGATCAAAGGCTTTTCCTTTCCTGTCGATCGCTGTGAAATTCTCACCCAGGCCATAAAAATGTTCATAGGGATCCGTAGCTACAGCTTCGCAGGCATATTTTTCATTTGCTTCATTATCATACAAAAATCCAAACGGACATACCTCATAGGGCATGAAGGAATGATCATCCCGCCCAAATTGCTTATAGAAAACGGTACCATTCTCGGACATACTGATATTCCAAGGGTACTTCTGTATACTTACCAAGATAGTCCCGTTATCCACTTCGATTTTATCCGGTGTCTCATTAATTGTAAATTCTACCGGCTCCTTCACCATATTCTCTATCATAGGAGTCTTATGTGCCGGAACCCGGAAGCCCTCTGCCGCTTTCATACGTACAATACGCTGATTGATAAATTCAATTTCCACGGCGATATTAGTTGTATTCATCTTTTGTACAAACACCTGGCGATGATCAAAATACCGGTATGTGTACTTTTCATCAAAATACACACCTTCAGTTTGGATTAGTATTTTATTGTCATCAGCAGTAAAGCTTTTTACCCTATTTACCAGTAACAAAGTAGCATCTTTCAGCAAACTGATTCTGGGGAACTTCGCAATATTTTGATAAATCAGACTTTCGTCTTCTATAATTTCTTGCTCTGATAAGCCATGCATTATCTGTCCTATATTTTCTTGCTTTTTCATAAACGTATCAATCCTTTCACGCTAATCACGCTAAATAATCATTGATTCATGTAGGTTAACCCTTGACAGATCCTTCCGTAAGTCCTCCGACAATCTGTTTTTGTAATAGAACAAATACTACCACGATTGGAATAACTACTATGGTTGCATAGGCCATCAGGATTTCCCAGCGGACTCCTAATTCACCCATCGCTTTATATAGAATCAGGGATAACGTTTTCATTTTCTCTTCCGTTAAAAAGGTTAGTGAGAATACCATATCACCCCAGGACATAAAAGCGGACATGGCAAGAGAGACTACAAAACCTGATTTACTCATCGGGATCATGATTTTTAAGAAGGTTCTTAATGGCCCACACCCGTCAATCAGCGCTGCTTCTTCCAATGCTTTCGGTACATCCTTAAAATAGCTTCTTAAGATTACAACCACAAAGGGAATGGTTAAGGTTGCATCTGCCAAAATTACACCAAGATAATTATTCAACAGGCTAAGCTTTTTAAAATTGATAAATAACGGAGTTAAAATTAAGGAGCTGGGCATCATCTGTGCTACCAGGAAAATTAATAACAGATAACTGTTAAACTTACTCTTAAACCTAGCCAGCCCATAGGATGCCGGAACTCCAAGCAGCATCGTAATTAAGGTTGTTCCTATCGCAACGATAGTACTATTCTTCAGATAGGTCAGCAATGTAACTCCATGTTCATTTTCGAAAACAAAACTATCAAAACTTATCTCCTTCGGAAATAAAGTCGGTGCTTTAAAGGATTCCCCTGCGGGCTTAATTGATGTTGTAACCATCCAATATAGGGGGAATAGAAAGATACCAATGATTATAATGCCAATGATCATATTGATATAACTATGCTGTTTTTCAGTCAGCTTTTTATGTTTCATAAAATCGTCTCCTTCTCTATATCTCATACCGAAACCTCATACCGCACTTCGATGCAGTTCTGGTCTAATTATCATTTTCCTCTTTATTAACCAATGAGATATAAAAGATTCCTACTACCATCAAAAGCACAAACAATATATTTGCAACTGCGGATCCCTGCGAGAAATTATATTCTGTAAATGAGAAACGATAAGCTAAGGTAGATAACATTTCTGTCGCTGACCCAGGTCCCCCACCAGTCATTACATAAGATAGGTCGAATACTTTGAACGTATAGATAAAGCCCAGGGTTAATACAGAGAGAATAGCAGGCTTAAGTAAAGGTACCGTAATATAAATAAATTTTTTAAAAGTATTTGCCCCGTCAATGCTGGCTGCCTCGAACACATCCTTCGGCAATGTTGTTAATGCAGTTGATAGTAGTATCATATTAAATGGAACACCCTTCCAAATGTTTGCTATGATAATAGCGGTCATCGCACTATCACCGTAAGCCAGCCATTGGATTGGTTCGTTAATGATATTCATACTTACAAGAAAATGATTAATAATTCCTATGTCCCCATTAAACATAAACTTAAATATACCTGCCACAGCTATCATAGGCAGTACCCATGCAATAACGGTTAGTCCTCTTAAGAACTGGGCTAGCTTAAACTTCTTGCTGAAAAACAACGCCATGCCAAATCCCAGAGGAAATTGAAATACCAGACACCAAAAGGTATAGGATAAGGTATTTTTTAGAGCGATTTTGAACGTAGCGTTTTGAAATATCTTCTTGTACATCTCAATACCAATAAACTTCTTATTCCCCTTAGCAAAATTCATTAAATCTACATTCTGAAAGCTCATTACAAAGTTATAAATAATCGGTAGGATAATCATAAGAAACATAAAGATTGCCGCTGGTAGCACAAAGGCAAATACCGTCAACTTTTGACTATCAAAGAAATTTTTCTTCTTCTTTTTTTTCATGGTATATTCCACCACCCTTCCAATACTATGCCTTACCACACGAAGTCTTTTTAATAAAAATGCGGCTTAGCAGCTATTGCGTGCCTTGCCGCATTTCTTATTCTTACAAGTGAATTAATATGTTAATTCCGCTTGTTTACTTAATCTCAGCAATCGTAGCTGCTGCGTCCTTGAGTGCCTTCTCCGGCGTTTTTACTCCAGATAAAGTATCCTGTACTGCATACTGGATTGCACTGGAGATTTCAGGCCATTTGGGATGAGGACCTCTTGCTTTAGCAACCTTTAACTGTTCGCAGTATACGGATAAGATGGGATCAGAAGACCATAACTCACTCATCTCAACTGCATCAGTTCTAGGAGATATGTAACCTGCATCTTCACAGAATTTAAGGGAATTTTCCTTTCTACATAGGAATTCCATTAGTTTCCAGGATGCCTCTTTGTGGTCATCCTTCATCATCATAATATTGCCGCCGCCGATTGGTGAAGCTCCATTCTTATCTGTTGCAAACGTAGTAACACCATAATTTAAATTCGGGTTTTCGTTCTTAATATTAGTTCTCAGCCAGCTTCCTGCCACCATCATCGCAGATTTACCTGTAGCAAATAAGGATGCACACATGTCAGCCTGTGTCATGGAGATAAGCTCCTTACTCATATAACCTTTTTGATAAAAGTCATTTATCATGGTGAGTGCTTTTACTGCTCCCTCTGAATCTAAGTTATCATAATCTGCACCTGCCTGCCAGATAAATGGTATCACATTAAACGTGCCTTCCTCAGATTTATAAAGGCATGTAGTCAAGCCATAATGATCCTCATTTGTAGTCTTTGCAACTAGATCCGCAAACTCTGTCCATGTCCAGCTTCCATCGGGATAGGCAAGTCCAAGGCTGTCGAATATATCTTTGTTATACATGATTGCCAGGCAGTTACTATAGAACGGAACACCATAGTATTTACCCTCATAGACGGCGGAGCTTCTAGGACCATCAAAATAGTGATCAATTTCACCCCAAGCCTCTACTTCTTTCGTAATATCTACTGCAGCTCCCATCGCTGCAAAGGAGTTGTTATCTACTGTGTCACATAAAGTTATGTCGGGAAGTTGATCTGCTGCAACACCGATGGATAATTGCTTTTTAATTTCAGCAAATGCAACACTCTGGGTATTAACCTTGATGTTCGGATTTTCAGCCATAAATTCATCCAGCATTCCAAGCAATACCGTTGCCTGATCTGTTGATATATGGTACCACATCTCAATCGTTACCTGCTCATCCTTGGTTTCCGCAGATCCTGAATTAGTTGCTTTCTCTGCCCCAGTGTTCTTGGCAGCTGTGCTATCAGCATCCTTCGATGATTTTGAACAAGCTGTCAGCATTGAAAGGGATATTGTTGTAACCATCAAAAGCGCAAGACATTTTTTCAATACACTTTTCATCATAAACCTCCTCTTTGTTTCAGTTATTTATTACAGCCTTATTATAGCGATTGATATATCTGTGTTAAATTCCAATAATTTAACCTTAGTTTGAAATATTGATCATATTTACCATATTAACAACCGCTTAATTGATTATTCTATAATATTAGTATATAATTTAAAGTGCCATTAATCAAGTTATCGTTGTTCTGCACAATTTAAATGTAATATTTGTATATAGTATTATGCATTGCTTACATAAAGGCGGGAACCATATTATGTCAAATATAAGAATACACTTTCATAACTGGATACGATTGATTAAAAAAAAGTATATATCAAAATTACGTTATCAATTTATATTCCTACTAATCATCACCAGCATTTTACCCATCCTGGTAATGCAATTTGTGAATTATAATCTCTCCAATAAAATGATCTTGAAAAAAAACGCTTCCATCATTGATGATAATTTAAGTGCAAATAGAACAAAAGCAGAAAATATCTTTGAGGATTATCAGAAATTAATTTATAAAATATATACGGACGAGACCTTCATAAGATATTTGGAAAATTTTAATAAAATAGGGGATAATCTCTCTCTGGAATATTCCGTTGCCTGCAGCAACCTAAAAAACTGTATTAATACCCACCTACGTCTTTATCCGGAGGTTCGCGCTATCGGTATATACGGAAGTAATGATAGACCCTATTTAATTAAAGCAGAGAAGATGGATAATCAATCCATAGAGAAATTTTATGAGTACAATAGCAAAGCACTTTTTGAACATATCAAGGACCAGAAGACTTCCTCCATCGGCTTAATTTCCCCCGAGAGCCCTTATTATAGCAGTGAGGATCCTGTCTTTTACATAAAACTGCGTACCTTGAACCATGAGAACATGAAATATCTGGGTGGCATCGTACTCTTTATCGGCCAGGAGAAATTGCAGCAGTCAATCAATAATACCGCCTCATCAAGCCACGAATTCTCCGGTAATTATATCCTTATGGAAAACGGATATGAGCTTTGTAGTAAGGACAATCAGGCCGGCATAGATTTCAATGAGATTAAACAGCTGGATTATAGTCTTAATGAGGCTAACGAGATCCGTACCTATGAAAATAACGTAGTAAAAATAAGTATAACCGATTTATCTTACTATGATCTGACTCTGGTTAATATCGTAAACAAATCTGTCTTTCTAAAAGACTTAAATCAACTATGGGCCATATCCTTTTTGATTATTGCGTGCATTTTAGTGGCAGCCATAATAGCAGCCAATATTGTAATCATGAGGGTTATTAAGTCCGTCGAACGAATCTCGAATATGATGAATATAGTAAATGAGGACAATTTGAATGTATTTATTTCCGAAAAAAGTAATAATGAAATCCGGACAATCGAAACCTCCTTTAACTATATGGTACGACGAGTTAATCATTTATTAGAAGAGAACAAGGAACAATATGAACACATTTTAGATATCACGAAGGAAACTCATAAGGCGGAGTTAAAATTTCTAGAGATGCAGATCAATCCCCATTTTTTATTTAATACGATTGATTCAATTAACTGGGTTGCGATTAGTAATGGTTATGAGGAAATCAGTCAGCAATTGAATAATCTGGCATGGATTCTGCGACATACCATATACAATGTAAATGAAGTGGTACCGCTTACAACAGAAATTGATATTCTAAAATGTTATTTGGATCTTCAAAAATACCGGTTCCAAAATTTCGAGTATGATATTTTCATTCATGGGCCTATTGACCACCTTTATATCCACAAACTGATCCTTCAACCCTTTATAGAAAATTCAATTTTACATGGATTCGAAAACGTTACCCGGCGTTGTCAAATTACCATACGCTTCTTCATCCTTCAGAATAAATACTTAGTAATTAAAATTATTGACAATGGCATCGGTATATCATCCGAACGATTGTTGAAAATCAATCAGGTACTACGCGGAAAGGAATATGCAGATTTAGGAATTGGGTTATTCAATATCTCAATGCGCCTTGCCAGTTATTATAATAACCGAATTAAGGCGTTCGCCAGCTCCGATTCAAAAGAGACTTGTTTTACACTATACTTTCCGCTGGATGCCCTACAAGGAGAATAAAAGATGTATAAAGTATTAGTCGTTGAAGATGAGATCAACTCAAGAGAAGGTTTAAAAGATTTAATCAGTAAACATAATGACCAATACCAGGTTATAACCGCCGTCGATGGTCTGGATGGCTTAAATAAAGCCCAGAAGCACCAGCCGGATATTATAATCACAGATATTAGAATGCCAAAAATTGATGGAATACAGATGGTTACCAAGATACGGGATTTAAATATTAGATCCGAAGTCCTTATATTATCCGGTTATGCTGAGTTTGAGTATGCAAAATCAGCACTATCCTTAGGAGTCGTGGATTTCATCGTTAAGCCTATTGTTCCGGCTACGGTATTCACCGTGCTCGAAAAATGCGTCTGTATTATTCAAAAAAACATCAAACAACAGCCTCAGTTTCAACGTCAATCCTATCCGCTTCTTTCCGAAATGGATAATGCGATGCTGTCAGATTTTTATCGCGGCCTACCTAAGGATGATTTTCTTTGTATTGTTATGTATTCAAAATCCGGATCGCTTTTTACACCAAATTGGAAATCATTCTTTATGGAGCATGATTCCTGTGTTTTAGTAAACTTCTATGATTCCTGCTATTTGGGCATTATCCTGCCTGTTCATTTCACTTCTGCCCGGACTCTCCTATCAAAATGCCAGGATGCAGCCGGTTTAGAAGCCTCCTGTACCGGTATCTATCGTTACCTTAAGTGTAATCCGCACTTAAATTGGTTTAAAGCATTTCACCAATTGGTAACCTGTATTCCCTGGTCAATCTCTCTGAACAAAAATTTCTTTGCATTGGAGGAATATATGCTGGAGGAATCAAAAGCCACAGCTGACAGCACTGATTTTAAGAAAAAGCTTAAAAAATGCTTCTATAATCAAGAATATAGTGAGTGCAACTCACTTATCCTCAATTTTATAAAGTATTTACAGGATAATCAATATCCCCCTGATTATATTAAAATGTTTGCCGCCTCTTGCTTATTACAAACCAACTCCAACTCATCAGACTCTGATTACGATCAACATAGCGGATTATTCAGCACTGCATATCGTAACGAACTAATGGCAACCAAGAACCTCCAGGAGCTGAAAGAATTAATCAACCAGTATTATAATGACTGTTATTTATATAAAAAAGGAAACCAATATTCAAAACCGGTAATAATGGCCATCAATTACATTCAGAAAAACTTCAGTCAATCAATATCCCTTAATTCGGCAGCTGACAGAATTGGGGTAACCCCTCAATACTTATGCCGACTATTTTCAAAGGAAACTAACCAGAAGTTCATAGATTATTTAACCTCCTACCGGATCAACATAGCGAAACAATTACTTGATACTACAGACATTAAGGTGTTTGAAATCGCAGACCGAATCGGTTATAGTGATGCCAAATACTTTTGTACTCTATTTAAAAAATATGAAGGAATTTCACCGAATCAGTATCGAAATAATCGAAATGCATGACGGGTAGAAAATCGGCATTCACCGACTATGTCATAACTAAGCTGCACAACTAATATAAGCTTTTAGTTATAGTGTAGAACGGCTGTCCCCGGTAAATCTTAGATGGTAAGATTAGCCATCTGAGGTTTACCTGGGGACAGCCTTTTTATTTCGGTTAGCTAATACAGAGAATCAGACATCATCAAAGTATTAATTTCTCGCTCTACTAATGAATCTTTAATGAATCTCCATATAATATAAAAATGGAGGTGATCGAAATGCGGATTTTACTTGTAGAAGACGAAAAAGATCTAAATCATATACTCTCACAAAAGCTGACTTCGGAAGGCTATAGCGTAGACCCTTGTTTTGATGGACAAGCAGCCCTTGATATACTATCCTATACCGAATACGATGTTATCATTCTGGATATCATGCTGCCAAAAGCAGATGGCTATGCTGTATTAAAGGCTTTACGCGGCACTGGGAAGATGACTCCTGTTCTCTTTCTTACGGCAAAGGATTCCATCGCAGACCGGGTAAAAGGTCTTGACAGCGGCGCAAATGATTATCTTGTGAAGCCTTTTTCCATGGAAGAGTTGACCGCAAGAATACGCGCCTTAACGAGATCTGTATTCGGTATGGCAAGTAATATTCTTGCTGTTAATAATCTTACACTTGATTGCACCACCCATACGGTTAAGCGTGCTGAAAAGGAGATACAATTATCTGCCAAAGAGTATGCCTTATTGGAATATCTCATGCATAACCAAGGGATTATTCTTTCTCGTGAGAAAATCGAAAATCATATCTGGAACTTTGATTACGAGGGTGGGACGAATGTAGTTGATGTGTACATTAGTTATCTGCGTAAGAAGATAGATGAGGGATATGAAGATAAGCTAATACACACGATTCGCGGTAGGGGATACGTTCTTAGGGAGGATTTTGATGAATGAAAAACCTCTCTATTCGTGTTAAAATAACCCTCTGGTTTGCGACTGCTCTTGTTATCGTAGTATCTCTTACCTATGCAGTGATATTCTCTGTCAGCCATCAGGTATTTCAGAAGACCATCAGGGATAATCTGATTGAAACGGTAGAACATAATATAGATGAAGTTGACTTCATCAATAAGGATGATAATGACGACCTAGTAAATGATGTGGATCAACTCATATCCTATGGGAACGGATTTCTAGAGATTGACGACGATTTCTTGAATGTCGCCAATCAGGTCTATTCCTCCTTATATGACAAGCACCTTACTCTATTATATGGTGAAAACCCAATCACTAAAAGTATTCCTTCTGTAAACCTAAAGGATGGTCTAGTTCAATCAACTACCGAGGGTGGTATCAAATATTATATATATGATCGAGCATTAACAGAAGAAGGACTTGAAGGTCTATGGCTGAGAGGTATTGTTGCAGATACACAGGGCAAGGAAGAAATATCTTCGATCTCCCGCGTTTCCCTCATCCTTCTCCCAATACTCGTTTTAATTGCCATCATCGGCGGCCATTTGATTGCAGGTAGGACTCTGAAGCCAATTAAACAGATATCCGAGGCTGCTACCCAGATCGGAAAGGGAGATGACCTGAAGAAGCGTATTATAATTGGTGAGGGTACGGACGAGCTACACCAGCTTGCAGATAGCTTCAATGATATGTTTACAAGACTGGAGCATTCCTTTGAAAAGGAGCAGCAGTTCACCTCCGATGCCTCCCATGAATTACGAACTCCTATGTCTGTGATTATGGCTCAGTGTGAATATACGCTTGAGAAAGAACGAACAGTAGAAGAATATGAAGCGGCACTGTCTGTAATACATCGCCAATCTAGAAAAATGTCCACGCTAATTAATGATATGCTGGATTTTACTAGACTTAATATGAAAACAGATCGCTATCCAATGGAACGTTTTGATCTGTCGGAAAGTGTTGCCTCGCTCTGTACTGATATGTCTCTCATCAGAGAGAATAACATCGAACTATCCTACGATAATATCGAGAAGGATATTATTTATAAAGGCAACAAGACCCTCATCAACCAGGCACTGATGAATCTGATCTCCAATGCATATCGTTATGGTAAAGAAAACGGTCATATCCTTGTGTCGTTAAAAAGAACAGAAGGCTCAATCATAATAAATGTGCAGGACGATGGTATTGGAATTGCTGAAGATGAGCAGGAAAAGGTGTTCCGTCGTTTTTATCAAGGCGATAATTCAAGAAGCGGTCTCGGTACAGGACTTGGGTTATCCATGGCAGATGAGATCGTACGCTATCATGGAGGAAGAATACTACTAGAAAGTAAAAAGAATCAGGGAAGTACCTTCCAAATTATACTTCCACTATAAAATTCTTGTAACAGCTTGTTCTAATATTGCTTTAATGATTCATTTGTATACTACAGATATCATCAAGAAAGGAGATCATTAATATGAATTTTAAAAATTTATTTCGTAGTCCATTAAAAGCGATTTTCACCATTGTAAGTCTTTTTGTAATAGTAGCATTGCTCATCACCGGTTCATTGTATGGAACAAGAGCATATGCGAAAAGTCATTCCATCGGAGAAGAGAATGCCAAGCAAATATCTTTTGCTGACGCAGGAGTTGATCCCGGTACTGCAGAGGTTGTCCAAACAGATTTTGAATATGAGAACGGTCACTTTGCTTATGAGGTAGATTTTATTGCAGACAATACAGAGTATGATTATTGGATCAAGGCCAATGATGGTGCCATATTAGATAAATCTATTGAAACAGTATCGTCAGACAATAAGAAAGACACCACAACAGTACAGATTACTCTGGAAAAAGCAAAAGAAATTGCTCTTAGTGATGCTAAGCTAACGGGTAGCGCGGTGACTTTTACTACTGCTAAGCTTGATTCCGAGGATGGTCTCGCAGTATATGATATTGATTTTCATACCGACAGCACTAAGTATGAATATGAGATCGATGCTAACACAGGTAAAATTCGAGGCAAGGACGTAGAGTCAATTCGGAATAACACCAACAACAATCAAAACCAAACGAATAACGACAAAAATAATAACAATTCCAGTAAATACATTGGTATCGATCAGGCAAAGAGCATCGCTGTCAAAGATGCCGGGCGTACCTTATCCAATGTATCTTTCACCAAAGCGGAGCTTGATACCGAGGATGGTATTGCATTATATGAGATTGAATTTAACACAGATAATACAGAATATGAATATGAAATCAATGCTACTACCGGCGAAATTCATGAGAAGTTCGTTGAACCTATTAAGAATAACTCCAACAACAATCAAAATGGAGCTGGTGACGACAAGAATAATAACAACTCCAGTAAGTATATAGGTATCGATAAAGCAAAGAGCATCGCAACCAAGCATGCAGGGCTATCGATATCCGATGTGACTTTTACTAAAGCAAAACTCGATACCGAGGATGGCAAAACCATTTATGATATTGAGTTCTATAAGGATGGTACCGAATACGATTATGAAATCGATGCAAGCTCAGGAAAGATCCTCGACCATGACACCGATAAGCGAGACTAAGGAGAGGTACTATCCCAAAAACAACAGAAAGCATCATCTATTTAAGCTTCATTTAATATAGATGACAGAACATGTTAAGTAGCTTAATAGCATGCGTAAGGAGAGCTGATCATACACAGTATGGCTGTGATGAGTAGCTCTCCTTATAATTTAATACAAGCAGCTCTCCTATTTTACTAAGCAACTATGATCTAAATCTGCAAACCCCTACCCAAAATAATAATTATGAGGTAAAATTATATTAATATCACCTGTAAGGACAAGGATTAGGAGGAATTACAAAATGAAGGTATTATTTATAGAATATCCAAAGTGCACCACATGTCAAAGGGCAATGAAATGGTTGAATGATCATCAGGTATCCTATACCGACAGGCATATCGTAGAGGACACTCCTACCTACTCCGAATTGGCTAATTGGCATGAAAGAAGTAGGCTTGATATCAAGAAGTTTTTCAATACCAGTGGTATGAAATATCGGGAACTAGGTCTATCAAATAAGCTCAACACCATGTCCCTCACAGAACAGCTCTCCTTATTAGCAACAGATGGAATGCTGATAAAACGTCCCATTATCGTTGGAGATGATTTTGTAATGGTAGGGTTTAAAGAAACTGAGTGGGAGAAACACCTACTCTAATAAACAACAAAAATCCCTAAACCTCAGTATTTTCAGGGTTTAGGGATCATCAATTTTTATTCTTAATTTTCTTTTTTTACTTTTGACGCATATTTTAAATCATTTACAGGAACTGCAATACATCATCCTGTTCACTTATTCTAATTCAAGTCCACCGGTATAGAGTTGATAATATCTGCCTTTTTCCTTAATCAGAGCCTCATGATTACCACGCTCAATAATTCTACCCTGCTCCAATACCATAATTACATCGGCATTTTTAATGGTTGATAGGCGATGGGCGATTACAAAAACAGTTCTTCCCTCCATGAGCTTATCCATACCTTCCTGGACCAATGCCTCCGTTCTGGTATCAATACTGGAGGTAGCTTCATCAAGGATTAAGACCGGAGGATTTGCTATCGCTGCTCTGGCGATGGAGAGCAGCTGTCGTTGTCCTTGAGATAAGTTTGCACCATCTCCAGTTAATATTGTATCATATCCTTTCGGCAAATGCCTGATAAATTGATCTGCATTGGCAAGCTTCGCTGCTTCTATCACTTCCTGATTGGTAGCATCCGGTTTCCCATAACGGATATTATCTGCTACTGTACCGGTGAATAAATGAGTATCCTGGAGAACAATCCCTAAGCTTCTTCTTAGATCATCCTTTTTTATCTTATTGATATTAATACCATCGTATCGTATCTTACCATCCTGAATATCGTAGAAACGGTTGATTAAGTTGGTAATAGTAGTTTTGCCGGCACCAGTAGCTCCGACAAATGCCACTTTTTCACCGGGTCTTGCATACATCTCAATATCATGAAGTACAATTTTCTCGTCGTCATAACCAAAATCCACTTTATCAAATACGACATCGCCAAGTAATCTGGTGTAAGTTACCGTTCCATCAGAATGAGGATGCTTCCAGGCCCAGATCCCCGTCCTCTCCTCCACTTCTGTGAGGTTACCATTTTCATCTTTCGTGGCATTCACCAGTTTTACATAGCCTTCATCTACTTCAGGCTCACTATCCAGTAATCGATATATTCGCTCCGCACCGGCCAAGGCCATGACAATCGAATTAAATTGTTGTGAAATCTGTGATACCGGCTGATTAAACATCCTTGTTAACTGTAAGAAAGCTGCTAAACCACCAATCGTAAATCCGTTGAAGCCATAGATTGCTAACAATGCACCTAGGATTGCAGTAAGAACATAGTTGATGTATCCGATATTACCCATGACAGGCATCATGATGTTGGCATATTTATTCGCATTATTGGCACTTTCAAATAATTCCTCATTTAATTTGTTAAATCTCTCCTGCGCTTCCCCCTCATAGCAGAAAACCTTGACAACCTTCTGACCTTCCATCATTTCTTCAATATATCCGTTTAGGGTACCTATGGATTTTTGCTGTTTTCTAAAGTTAATTGCGCTCATGCCGCCGATTTTCTTAGCGATAGTAAGCATTGCAACTACCATAATAAGTGCAAGCAGTGTCAGAGGAATACTCAGCGCAAACATTGAGATCAGTACCGTTGTGATGGTAATTACTGAGGACAATAGCTGCGGAATACTCTGAGATATCATTTGTCTGAGCGTATCCACATCATTGGTATACAAGCTCATAATCTCCCCATGGGGATTGGTATCAAAGAATTTGAGGGGTAATTTCTCCATATGGGCAAACATATCGTCACGAAATCTTCTCAAGGTTCCTTGTGTGATGTAGACCATAATACGATTATATACAAAGGTTGAAAACACGCCCACAAGATAGATCAAAGCCATAACAATGATGGCATCCAGTAATGGTTTGTATTCCACCAAATCTTGATTAAGATATGGGACGATATAATCATCAATTACATTCTTAATAAATATCGTTCCTGCCACATTGACAAGGGAACTGAGAACAATAAAGATAACGACACCGATACTTTTTAGCTTATTCGCTTTTACGATATAGAGCAAAAGACGCTTTAGTACTTGTATATTGTCTTTATTAAATTTTTTCTTTGGCATTCTATTAAAATCATTTACTTGATTCTTCTCATTACTCATCTTCCTGACCAGCTCCTTTCGTTTGTGACAAATATACTTCCCGGTAGATGCTGTTGTTGGCCAGAAGCTCCTCATGGGTACCAAAACCATCAATTTTTCCATCATTAAGTACGATGATCCTATCTGCGCTTTCAACGGAGGAAATTCTTTGGGCTATGATCAGCTTCGTTGTTCCGGGTATTCCTTCCCTCAGCGCTTTTCTGATTTTAGTATCTGTCTTAGTATCTACCGCACTGGTAGAGTCATCAAAGATAAGAATCTTAGGTTTCTTCAGCAATGCTCTGGCAATGCAAAGTCTCTGTTTCTGACCACCGGATACATTGGTACCTCCCTGCTCAATATAGGTATCATACTGTTTCGGAAAATTCTCTATGAATTCCTTCGCCTGCGCCTGTTCACATGCTGTTCTGATTTCCTCGTCTGTTGCATACTTATTACCCCAACGAAGATTCTCTTTGATGGTACCGGAGAACAACACGTTCTTTTGCAGTACCATGGAAACCTCATTACGCAGGGTATCCATATCATAATTCCTTACATCAATACCGCCAACTAAAACAGATCCTTTCGTTGTATCATATAGTCTGGGTATCAGCTGAACCAAGCTGGTTTTTGCACTACCGGTACCACCGATAATCCCTATGGTCTCGCCTGCATTAATCTTTAGATTAATGTTCTCAAGCACCAATACGTTTTCATCATTACTGTAGCTAAAATCAACATTTTTAAACTCGATCGAGCCATCAGGCACTTCGTAGACTGGGTTAGCTCCATTGCATAAATTACTTTCTTCATCGAGCACTTCACCTATTCTGTCAATCGAAGCCTTTGACATAACAATCATAACAAATACCATGGATAGGATCATTAAACTGGTAAGAATATTACCTGTATAGGTAAACAAACTCATTAGTTCACCTGTTGCCATCGTTCCCTTAAGGATCAAGTGTGCACCTAGCCAGGAAATTAATAGGTTACATGCATACATCGTAAATTGCATGGCAGGTGTATTCAAAAGTAATAATTTTTCAGCACTAAGAAAGCCGCTATACAAAGAAGAGGATGCCTTATGGAACTTATCGGTTTCATGATCTTCTCTAACATAGGATTTCACAACACGGATACCAATGAGGTTCTCCTGAATGCTTGCATTTAAGTCGTCATATTTCTTGAAGGTGCGTTTAAAAAATACATGAGCACGAGTCATAATCAAATATAGAATAAGGCCTAAGAATACAATGGCACCTAAGAAAATCACAGCCAACTCAGCATTGATATAGAAAGACATGATTAAGGCGGATATCAGCATAATCGGCGCCCTTACCAAAACTCTGATACACATCTGATAAGCGTTTTGGACATTTGTTACGTCAGTTGTTAATCTGGTAACTAATCCTGAGGTTGAAAATTTATCAATATTTGAAAAAGAATAGGTCTGTATTTTATCGTACATTGCCTTTCTTAAATTCTTTGCAAATCCTGTACTGGCTTTTGCAGCTGTCTTTCCGGACGTTATACCGAAATATAATGCTAAAAAAGACGATATAAGCATTACAATACCGATTTTTACTACATAAGCTATATCACCGTTGGCCAATCCGACATCAACGATTTTTGCCATCAATAACGGAATAATTACTTCCGTTGCAACTTCAAGAATCACCAAAATAGGTGTTAGAATCGTTTCTTTTTTATATTCTCCTACATTCTTCAGTAATTTTTTTAACATCGTTTTCTCTCCTAGCTAAAAATTATACATAATAGAACCAGCTGAAACACCATAGCCGTATCTTCTGTTTTTTATACCTTCTTAACGTATATGGTATCAATCATGAATCATTTTCTTCCAGAACCACATGTAGCTTATCTAATAAATAAAATAATTCCTTTAATTCTTCTATGGTATAAACGCTGTTTAGTTCTCCTTCCACTTCTAAAATACTCTTCCTTATAACTTCATGGACCCCAATGCCTTTCTCGGTAAGTAAAATCTTCTTCAGCCTTGCATCTTCTTCAACACTAACCCTTAGGATGTATCCGCTCTTCTCCAGAAGCTGCAACGTATTCGTCACGGAAGATCTTCGTATATCAAACTCTTCCTCAATATCCCTTTGGTATACATTACGAACTTGAGTTTGACGATGCAAAAATCCGATAATTCTAGCTTGCGAACTAGTCACTTCTATGCCGCTTTGATTTAGCTCATTCTCTACTTTTCTACGAATTAGATTGGATAAGATTCTCAATATCTTTCCAATGTGTCTTTCCTCATTATCTACCACTTGACCACCTCACTAATTGTTAGATACCTAACATATATTATAGAATAATT
>JAEZHX010000269.1 GCA_023436765.1 Bacillota bacterium | reverse complement strand
GGCTAATAAGCGATATAATCGCTTCGAATAGCAATCCTGTTATCTTTACTGTTTTTGTGGTGTACCGATATTTCTACCGATACGGTTCGTGATGTATCATGACTGATACATCTCATGAAAATCTATTAATGTATCCAAAGGATACAATTTGAAGCCCATGTGTAAGCTTCAACTTTTTAGAATTTTCAGGGTTGTTTTACTGTTCAATTATCAAGGTTCAAATCAACAAATGCTGTATTCACATTTGTTTCTGTTGTTTGCCGTCAACTTTCTTAATATAACACAGCCCGAATATTATGTCAACCGTTTTTTTTATTTTTCTTCATAAGTTTGTTTTGTACGACTTATTCAGCTTTTCTTTTCAGGTTGTCCCTCTGCTGCTGTTGTCAAGCGGCGGATTTTCATTTTACTAAAAACATCGAATAATGTCAAGCGAAAAAACAAAGAATTTATCAGTTAATATTATCCAACTCTACATCATCCAAATCCTCAGCATCGATATTCAAAGTATGCAGGGCTCTCCGCTTCCTTCTTGCCTCTTCCGAATACTGCATGATGAAGTCTTTAATGGGACCGGAGTGTTTGATATGGTACAGAATTAGCTCCGGATGTGTGGTATCACCGGTATAACAGGTTATTGTCCCCAACTTAAACATACGCTCCACTAAACTCTTGGTCAGACGAACATCCTGAATTTTATACATGAATGCGTCATCCTCAGTAATACTTAAGAAGCCGGAAGTAATTGTAAGTTTTTCTTCTGTTATGGTGTATTTCGTGAAGCTGAATGGTAACCCAAATAACTTGATACGTTTTCTCTCTACAAAACTCATAGTCCTACTCCTTTATTATTATTTTATATCTATAATCTCTGTCTTCGCCCCGTTTGAAATAATCAGATTAATATCGTCTAGCTTAATATCTTTGGATATTTCAAAAATCAAGAGTACCTCTGCCTTCTTACCTGCCCCGATTTTCATATCAATATATTTCAGATTGTTCTCCAGTAAAGTAAGAAGAGGCTTATATATCGTTCCGACATTGATATCCAGCTGATAATCCACTTTGGATTTTCTTAAATCCAGTGTCTTTTCTTTCTTAGCTAAGTTCTCAGCTGTAAAGGAAGCCACCATTAGCTGGTTCCCCTCCAGAGGAGTCAGGGAAAAATATGCATTTGTCTCATCCTCGGGATAAACCTCGCAAAGCTTATAGCTATTATATGTAATATCAAAATTCTCTGCCCCGATCACTTCAGTAATTGTATAATCCTCTTCCACCTCAGAAGCCTGCGTATCCTTATCAGGTTCTTCGTCCGGTTTGGCATTCTGAACTACATCTTCAGCCACATCTGCTTCCTTCGTATCTTCCTCTGCCGCTGCCTCCAGCTCCTCCTTATTCAGAAGGTCCTTCTCATAGTCTTCATCATGTTCCAGAAGAGAACAGGCCATAAATTCAGCTACTACCTCAGTAGCATCCTCTGTTAATTGATATTCATGAATACATCCGGTTAATGACAGCATCAGAAGTGTCAACAAAACCAGCCCTAGCTTTTTCATCCGTATCCCCCCGCTTTGTCCTTTGAAACTACTAAAATGCATGTTACTACAAATATCATATTAACACCAATTCCATTTTTCAGCAAGATAAATCAATAGTTCAAGGTAATATATCAGAGCAATCTTCGGAACGATATTCCTTTCTATTGTGGAATATAAAACTGCTGCAAAATACATCTTATTGCCCATTGATGTATTCAGCAGCAGCCTTCAATCCTCTAATTGAACTAGTAGTTTTTAATTATTACATCTGAAGCTTCTAACGGCTTATAGGTCTTATCATAATAATCTTCTGCCGCCCAATAACGCTCCCTGTAATGAGATATCACATGATCTAGATTATAACTATGATTACTTCTAATCACTTCTCTCTGAAACCTTATTTCCCTTGGGCAATCCATAAATACAACATAATCAAAATACTTTCTCCATTCAACCCTTTGAAGAAATACTCCTTCAATTATAATGATACTTTTACTAGGTATCTCATAAATATATTCAGAGACACTATCCTTGCCCTTACAATAATGTTGTAGCTTTATTTGTGATTTATTATCTTTTATTGCCCGAAACAGATTCTCACTTATATGAGACGTATCCCATTGTAAAAAGAAATGTTCGACCCATTGTTCATATCCTGTATGATATCTGAATTTACTTGGTCTAATATAATCATCTATATGAAAGACAAGGACCGGCTGCTCACTGATGTTATATTTCATGAGTTGTTCTGTAAATGAAGTTTTGCCAGCACAACTATAACCGTCTATCCCTATGATATAATTAGCATCGCATTCATTAACATTTTTAGCAATGATAGAACTAATTGAATAAAGCATGTCCTGTTGATCGTTCAAGCTAGTACCTCCTTAGGATATTGCAAAACTCGTTTTTACAATTTCCCAAATAGTGATCAAATTTATCCTAGATTCTTTGTATCAAGCTCGAACCAAAATTCAACACCGTTCGGATGGTTCGTCACCCCACACTCCTGGTTCAATGAGTTCATGATTGCTTTTACAATCGAGAGACCGATGCCGCTTCCGCCATACTCCCTGGTCCTGGCCTTATCGACCTTATAAAACTTGATCCAGATCTTCTCCAACTCCTCCTCAGGAATATTATCGCCGGTATTGAAGACCGCTACACGCAGTAAATCTCCGTATCGGATCAGCTTGATCTCTATGATCCTGGCTCCCTCCACATGATTCAAAGCATTATTGATATAGTTGGTGACTACCTGCTCCACCAGATTTTCGTCAGCCCATACATAGACCGGGTCCTTCTCATCGAAATGAAGCTTAACGTCCTTCTGACGGAACAGAATCTCGGTGCTGTTAAGAACAGCTCGAATCAGAGCTACGATATCAAACCGTTCAAAATTCACCCGGTTGCTACCTGATTCCAGTTCAGTCAGAGACAGCAGCTTCTTCACCATATTATTCATCTTCCCTGCTTCGTCCATGATTACTTCACAGTAGAAGTTACGACTCTCTTCATCCTCATTGATGTTCTCCATGAGTCCTTCCGCATAGCCTTGGATCAATGAAATCGGAGTCTTGAGCTCATGAGATACATTGGACAAAAATTCCTTCCTCATCTCATCAATCTCAGTCTTCTTCTGAATATCGGTAAGAAGCTCGTTATTCGCCCTCTTTAATTCAGAGACTGTATTTTCCAGCTTATCAGACAGCATATTAATACTGTTTCCCAGCTCTCCTATCTCATCCTTAGTCTTCCCCTGGTACTTCACTTCAAAATCCAGATCGGACATTCTCTTGGCAATCCCCGCCAGCTGCAAGATAGGATTCGTGAACCTTTTGCTTATGATTAAGGTAAACACGATGCCGATTACTACTACGATGAACCCGATATAAGCAAGAAAGCGGTTTGCTATCTCAGTACTCTCTTGAATACTTTCAAAGTTTGATCGTAAGAAAATCACCTTATCCATTCCCAATTTGCCGACCAAATCCAGATAGTAGGAATCCAGATGTTTATCATACAATTTGAAGATAAGATAATGATCTGTCTCTTCGATATATTCTTTGCTGCTATCAGTGTTACTATAAGTAGGACTCAGATAATCTCTGATCAGGGATTCCATCTGTATCTGCTCCCGCTCACCGGTATTCTTCGGCTCCGGATAGTTGAATACCAATCGCCCAGCAAACTGCATGAAGACATAAATATTTACGTTATTATATGATGATATCCTCTCCAATTTCAGAGTATCCTCTTCAGACAGAAAGATATCCTCTTCACTATCCTGATAGATTGTCTGGATCTGTTGATATACCTTCTCAAGGGTATCCGTCTTATTCCCCTGGTAATAGTTTGCTAGGAGGGTATGGTTAATGAACCAGATCAGGAAGATTGTCAATATGAGCAGTGTAGTAAAAAAGAGTGTAAATTTCAGTCTTATGGAAAGCTTCATGCATCCACCTCAAACTTATACCCCAGACCCCAGATAGTCTTAATGTAATCACCCTTCTCTCCCATCTTGCTCCTGAGCTTCTTCACATGGGTATCAATGGTTCTTGCATCTCCGAAATAATCATAGTTCCAGACATTATTCAGTATCCTTTCTCTGGATAATGCCACTCCCTTGTTCGCTACGAAATACGATAGCAGCTCAAATTCCTTGAAGCTCAGATCGATACTGGCACCATTTATTTTTACCATGTGGGCAGCCTTATCAAGAATGATTCCTCCGACCTCGATCGCTTCTTCGTCCGTCGCAGTTGTTCTGCGAAGTACCGCTTCTACCCTGGCAACTAGAATCTTTGGGCTGAAGGGCTTCGATATATATTCATCCACTCCTAATTCAAAGCCTTGCAGCTCATCCTTCTCATCACCCTTCGCAGTCAGCATAATAATTGGGACCTTGGAATATTGTCTGATTTCCTTACATACCTGCCAGCCGTCCATTTTAGGCATCATGATGTCCAGAATGATCAATACTATATCTTTATCGGCAAAAAACAGATCCACTGCCTGTTCACCATTCTCGGCTTCCACCACTTCATAATTCTTCCGTACCAAGAAGTCCTTCACAAGCTTCCGCATCCTGCTCTCATCATCAACGACCAATATTTTCAGCTTTTCCATTTGGCACCTCCGTACATATATTTATCCATAGTGTAGCACCCAACTATGAAAAAAATGTGAAGTCTGTCCACTCTTAAGCGGGAGCACTGTAAACCTATTAAATATCAGACTCCCCGGGATATTTAAGTCCCCATTCGGACCGTATCCCATCCATGATTCTCATGATGCTCAGGGTATCCTTAAGCGGGAGAAGTTTACTTTCCAGGAGGCCTTCTCTTAAGCAACGATTTACCTCCTCTGCTTCATGAACATAACCGTTCACCTGAAACGGAAACTCAATCGTCTCTTCCAGTTCATTTCTGGAATTATACAGCATCGCTTCCTCTGCACACCAAAATCTCGGTACATAGATTCTTCCCTTATCTCCGATCATTTCTGCATCATAACCTATTTCAGCAGAAACTGCAGAGCTCAGCTCCGCCAATATACCCTGGGGGAACTTCATAAGAATTACATTCCGCTCGTCCACCCCGGTCTTGCCGATAACTGCGCTGCTTAAGACCTGTTCGGGCAGGCAGTCCACCATATGAATCACATAAGTGATCGGATAGACCCCGACATCCAGCAGAGCTCCTCCGCCTAATTCAGGATTATATAATCTGCTATCCGGATTGAATTCCGTATAAAAGCCAAAGGATGCCCTAATATGCCTGAGCTCACCGATGCGCCCCTCCTTCAGCCATTCCTTTACTTTCCGCGTAACCGGGAGGAACTTTGTCCACATGGCCTCCATCAGAAACACTCGATGCTCGGCAGCAAGGGTGGTCAAATAAAGGCTGTCCTTCTCATTTAAGGTAAAGGATTTCTCACAAAGCACTGCTTTCCCATGCTTGATACAAAGAGCTGCATTCTCCTTATGCTCCGGATGCGGGGTACCGATATAGATCACATCTATCTCCGGATCAGCGGCAAGCTCCTCATAGCTTCCGTATGCCTTATCGATGCCGAACTTTTTGGCAAATTCTTCTGCACGGTTGAGGTTTCTGGAAGCCACGGCTGCCAGCTTGACATCCCTCATTGAGTTCAATGCAGTTGCAAAAGTAGATGATATATTTCCGGCTCCGATAATTCCCCATCGGATAACTTCAATTCCGCTTTCCTGAGTTCTAACCTCAGTATCTTTATTTTTCATAAAAAGTCCTCCTATCATAGTAATAATGATTTACCTTCATTTTACTATTACAGGAGGAGAAAATCAAATTATATTCCTGTTTTCTAAGTTCTTAGCTTTCATCGGCGTCATATGTATCCGGATTGATATAACGCCTGTTATGTCTGCAGCAATATATATTCAAAATTATCTTCAAGGATATGGTAACCAATCTTCTCATAAGCTCTGGCAGAGATCGGGTTTTTCCGGTCAACAAACAGGGTACAGAATTGATTTCCCTGTTCCAGGAGCTTCTTACTCAAAAAATAGACATTCGCGGCAGCATAGCCCATGCCACGGAACTCCTCAGGAGTATATACATAATTGAGAGCAACACCGTTTGCCAGCTGCCTGGAAGCCACTACCATCGACACCGGTTTTTGTTCGGCGTCTTCGTAGATATAAAGTTTATTCTCCTGAATAAACTGTGTCGCTTTATATAATGCTTTTTCATAATTAATTTCGCTTGCCAATGCCTCAAGCTGAAAATCAACCATCCAATCCGTCACCAGCTTCACTTCCTCCGGCAAAGCCAGTCTATGCTTTCCCTCCACCGGCTTGATTTCATTTACCTCTCGGATCTCCATGATATCAGTACTAAGCTTCTCCAGGAAGGTACAGGTAACGTTCTTTTTGAATTGTTCTATAAAGGGTATACAGATTTCCTGCTTCGCATGTATTCCCTTAAAAGGGATTCGATTGCTTGCCATATAATCAGCCAGAAGAACCGCTGCAGGTCCGGTCACATCCTTACCGCTGCTCTGGGCATATACTGCCATGTTATGAGGGGTAATATTACAGAAATGCAGCAGAGGAATTCCCTCCTCCATAACTACACCAAAAAGCTTTTTATCCGTAGCTGACTGATTCAGATATGCTTCATAAAGAACCAGCTGGCTGGCAGCCTCATTCTTTAGCAGATTCTCTTCATGGTCCTTCAGATAATTACGGGCATTCTCATATTCCTTAACTAACATGTTGGCCTCCAAAGTGCCTGCAGGCAGGCAAATAATTCTATAGTAATAATTTTCCCTATCTTTCGGTTTTTAAACTTACCCTTCCCGATAAAAATGAAATCTCACACAGTAAATATTCAGTCGTCTTCTCATCGCCCTACATGATACTCTTATAAACAAATAAAATGCAATTATAACTATTCACTTAAGAGAGTTCGTCTCGTATCCATACGTAGTATAAAAGGTGCTCCAAATTCCGCTATACTGAACGAAATCCGGAGCACCTTAAGCTTAACCGCCCTTATGGTACGTGCATTTTATTTTACTTTCTCTTCTTTCCTAAAGCAACTGCGCCTCCACCAATTACAAGTGCGCCGCCCGCAATCAGAAGAACGATCAAAGGTGTGGGCATACCATCCTTATCCGCTTCAGCACCGGTTGTCACTACGTCTGCGTTCTCGCCCGTTGCATATACCAGCTCTGCTTCCTGCCCGGGTTCTGCAACTCCGCCTGCGGTTGTGTAGAAGATCACATCGGGATTCTCCGGATCTGTAGCAGCATCATCTGTAACAGTAACATCATCCGTTGCAGCTGGTACGTCACTGCCCTTATATACCCTACCATCCGCATCTGTTGCATTTACCGGCATATCCTTATACAGCTCACCCTTATCGCTCACCGGTACATCTGAGCCGTCAGCCGGTACTGCATCGGGTGCCCCCTTTGCTTCGATATCCTTGCTCTGATCAACAAATAAAATCTGATCGATTTCTTTCTGCTTCTCAAATAAAGCTTCATCTGCAACCATCGTGCCCTCAAAGGCTGGGGAAGCGCCTTCTGTTGATTGTGCATATGCTGCACCTGTGTATAATATTGACATGCATAAACCTAATGCGATTACTTTTAATAATTTTGCTCTAAACATATATTATTCCTCCTTATTTGTCATGTACTTCCCCCGGTACCTGAGGTGAAATACCAGCCTAATCTTCTTTCTGATCCGTTACAATCATTAGACGGAAGAAACAAAAGGACTGTTCCCGAATTTAATGGTTTTTTTGCAGTAAGTTTGTTCTAAACGTCAGATTTAGAGGAAGACCAGCCTGGCAGGAATTCATTTATCATATATTCAAAGGGGGGATATCCCCCACTCATATCGTCATAGCGGAGGATATCCCCATCTTTTTTTCTCTAACTGTTGTTATGCCTAATCGTTATTTTACAGACTATCAGCTTGAAGCAGCTGCAAGACACCACCTGCCGGTCTATGAGACAGCCTCGTTCGGGTCTGCCTTCTCCTTGAATATGACCTTCAGGATTCTTGTTTTGGTGTAGCGTCCGGCACTTTCAATCGTCTTCTTGCTCAGATGGTTATAATACCAGCAGCCGGAAATCGGCGTAAATCCATTTTCTCTGCAGATATCGGCCAGATGCTGCTGTATGCTTCTTCCGATTCCCTGCCTACGGTTCTTCTCCAATGTAATCATACCGCAAGGCCAATACCGGGTTAACAGTACATTCGGAACGATGATGCCATAGCCAAGGATCTCCTCGCCTTCGCACAGCTTATACAGCAGATATTCACCGGTTTCAAGTTTAGTTCTGCTGATCGGCTGGAAGAAGTCACCTGTTTTCTCCAACACCTCATCAAGCTCCTCCGGCTTCACAGGGAGCAGGCAGCTTCTTGGATACTCCGGAGGTCTTACTTCATTCTTCACAGTCCCATCGAACATATACGCCTGTTTTTCTACTCTGAGGTGATCATCCATGCTAAGAGACAGGAACAGCTCGTCACCGGTCAGGACATAGGCCGCTTCCACTTCATAATCCTTCAGTAGCTGCTGAAATACCGGCTGAGCCAGATTCCAGTGTTCCTGCTTCATATAGAACTGGGTCAGGAGACGTTCCTTCTGAAAAATCGCAAAATAGCCGATATTGCTTCCATCCACTTCAAGTCTATAGAAATCCGACGACCGTATATTATATTCCCAGAAATCATCGCCTACACAGGTGATCGTATCCAGGTATTCCTTCATTAATGTCTTTACTTCCTCCATAGAGGCTTCGACTATCTTATAATGCATGGTTCCCCTCCTTGATCACTGCCTTATCATCAATCCTTCTTACCACGCTGTGGGTATAATCGCTGAAGTATTTCAACCAGAAGCCTAAGGCATTCGGGTTAATGCTCTCACAGTCCACTCCCAGCAGCCGGTAACCCTCGCTTTTCAGTGTGGTTACCAGAAATGCCAGCAGGTTGTGATAGATTCCGGTCCCTCTGAATTCCGGGTCACAATAAGCTCCGCAGATGTTCATCATGCTGTCAATGCTGCTGATAAAGGTCTCCCCTTCGTTACCGAGCTTAATATAAGCAATCGTTCGATCCCCAAGCTTCGCTGCAAAATACCGGGTCCCCTCCGGGGCATCCTGATAGATCCCTTCCTCCGTAATCTCCGGAAATCTCATAAAGGTTGGGCTCTGCCCGAGGTGGGCACGTAAGGCATTATGCTGTTTTAGCAGCTTACCCCAGTCCTCTCCGGACAGCTCCAGATATTCGATCCTGTTACCCTCCGGAAAGGTAAGCTGTTTTAAAGGGATCTCCTCCAAAGACCGGATCGCATCGATGCATCGGATTCCAAAGCCATTATAAAAGAAGCTTATCTCCGCTGCCGTATCATTGGCATACAGAGCAATGCCATGGCTTAGGATACCTGCTCTGACCCATTTGTCCGCTGCTGCCTGATACATTTTAGAGTATATCCTTCTTCTCTCCATTTCTGAAAGGTCAGAACGAACTCCATGAGCATGAATCGGCACGAAGGTCCCTCTTACTCCTGTGGTTCCGAACGCATCCTCTCTCGGGGGGTAAGCGCAGAGAAAGCCTGCCAGCCTATCCTCCTCATCCATAGCAGCAACCCCGAGTCCGAACCCGGCAAACATGGTCAGGTCAGGCAGCTTCTCTATCATCGGCAGGTCAGGGTTATGAAGCCTTTCCTGTTCATAATTCTCTGTGGCAATCGCTCTAGCCTCTTCCGTATGCTGAAGTTCAAAATCTGTAATTCTCATCCTCTCTTCCCCCCTTGCTTCGCTCTCTGATGCGCCGCCTTATTGATCCGTTTCATGAATTCGGTCTTTTCACGGAGATAAGCAGACTTATCCTCTGTATACTTTGCTTCCTCCTTAATATGAAGGTAATTCTTCCACCTGGACCTCTGAAGAGAACCATTTTCCAGTACGGCTAATACTGCACAGCCGGGCTCATTCCGATGGGTGCAGTCGGAGAAGCGGCACTGCGTAAACAGCTCTTCGATATCGGAGAAGGTCTCCCCCAGGCCATTTTCCACAACCCATATGCCAAGCTCCCTCATCCCGGGAGTATCGATAATCATGACTCCGCTCTCCAGTCTGATCAGCTGGCGGTGTGTTGTTGTATGCCTACCCTTGCTGTCATCCTCTCTGATCGTATTCACCTTCATGAGCTCTTCCCCGGCAAGAGCGTTGACCAGGGTTGATTTGCCGACACCGGAGGAACCTAAGAATACCAAGGTTTTTCCAGGCTTTAGGTAATAATTCAGGTGTTCCAGACCCAGGCCTGTTACTGAACTGATTACGATTACCTCCACTCCGATGGCCTGTTCCATGACTGCTTCCAGTTGTTCAGAGTAATCCTCCACCAGATCCGCCTTCGTAAGCAGGATGACCGGTGTTCCACCACTCTCCCATGCCACTGTGACATATCTAAGGATCCTGTTGATGTTAAAATCATAGTTCAGGGAGGCAATAATGAAGACATAATCGAAATTCGCTGCCACTACCTGTTCTAAAATATTCTTAGCATACCCGTGTGCATGGCCGGAATAATCCGGTCTTGAGAATTTTGATTTCCTATCGCAGATCTTCACCACCTGGGAATCTCCCAGCGGATTGTATTTCAGAAGGACGAAATCCCCAACAGCCGGAAAATCCTCTGCCGATGTCACATTGTTATAGGTTGAGCCTTTCAGTCTTGCATTCGTTTCTCCATACCTGGAAACCACCTTATATAATTCACGATGAACTGCAGTTACCCTTGCATACACCAGTTCTCCGCCTTCTGCTTCCAGGGGCTCATCTCTTAATACCTGCTGTCCATCCTTCAAGTAATAACATTCTGTCAATCCATAATCCATTAAATCTATCATTGTTTTCCTCCATTTTGTAATAGTATCTTCTTCGTTTCACTTCTTTATTTGTTTGACTTATTTTCAATTTACGCATTCTTTCTCACTTCCTTTCAAGTACCAAACCGTTCCTGCCATCCATCAAATTCACTCATGTATCATCGCCCACCCTTCTTATCACTCTAAATAATAATGATTTCCCTGCTTCATGGCTTTCCCTACGGGTCCCCTTATTCTATCCGCATAAGAAGCATGTAATTTTGGGCACAAAAATACCGCAATAAGCAGCCTGACGGAAATGCTTATAGCGGTGCAAAAAAAAGCACACCTTGCAGTGTGCATTTAGCTTATCGTTATGAAAACACGCTTAGCCGCGTGTTCATCTTAGCCATAGTTTCACGAAAGGATACTGTTACGGCATCACCAAGAAAAGGTTCTTCACCCTATGTCTTCCCGGTTAGCCCAATATGCAGTTTTAAGCGGATATCACCTTAAAAGCTCCCGACATATAACACAACTCCTTTCATCATCCTTCTATGGATGCTTCGTACAGATATCAATATACCCACGAATTTGATTTTTACTTAGCCATTATAAAGTATATTTTTCCAATTTGCAATAGTGAATTTAAATTTTTTCTTTTTCTTTCCAAATGGCTTTCCAAATCAGCTTGCCACTTGACTTTTAGCCTCAGAAATATCATACTTTTGTCGATGGGATATTCTCATCAGCCTACTACCGGAGGAGGGTCTTCATGGACATTAAAAATACTTTTCAGAACAAACTAAAGGAATATCTGTTAATCACAGCCGGGGTATTACTCGTTGTGACCGGCGTATATTTCTTCAAGTTTCCAAATAACTTCTCGATCGGAGGAGTAACCGGCATCGCCATCCTTCTGAGCAGAATTTTCGGAGAGTCCATAAGCTCCGGAACTCTGGTTCTTATAATTAATATTATCCTGCTGATGATAGGCTATCTCTTTCTCGGCCGGAGCTTCGGTAACCGTACCGCATACGGAAGCATCCTGATGTCTGTCAGCCTCAGGCTTCTGGAATCCATCTATCCGATGGAGGGGCCACTGACCGGAGAACCTGTTCTGGAGCTTGCTTTTGCCGTTATATTACCCGCGGTCGGTGCTGCTATTCTGTTTAACATCGGCTCCTCGACCGGAGGTACCGATGTGATCGCTATGATGCTTAAGAAATACTCCAGTATTGATATCGGCAGAGCCCTGCTGATGACGGACTTTCTACTGACAGTAGCTGCTTTCTTTGTATTCGGTATTCAAACCGGATTATTATCGATCCTCGGATTATTACTGAAAACCACCCTGGTCGATATCGTTATTGAAAGTCTGAATTTGAATAAATACTTCACCATCATCTGCGAGAACCCTGAGCCTATCTGTGAATTCATTCTACAGAAGATACACCGCAGTGCTACGGTGATTGATGCTGAGGGTGCCTTTACGCACAGCAATAAGAAGATCATTCTTGCGGTCATGAACCGGACCCAGGCTGTGAACTTGCGAAAATTCATTAAGCAAACCGAGCCGGAGGCCTTCCTTCTGATCACAAATACCAGTGAAATCATCGGCAAGGGCTTCAGGGGCTTTTGAGTATACTGCAGTAAAGAATACTTATCATGACTTTTCTTGTCTATATGACACCATATTTTCACCCGTAGGTGCATATAATTCATTGAAAGAAATAATGGGAGGTATTCTTGTGGAGGAACACATCGATGTTGACACTGCTTTGATGGAACATCGCTTCTGGCTTCAGATAATGGGAGATCACGCAAGATTTATTTTCTTTTCTCTGGCACCGAATGAGGTGGAATGTTTACAACGGTCACAGGATTTTATGATCAGCTATGACCAGCTTCTCGAACAAGCAAAAAGGCAGCTGACCGCCCAAGAGCTCGATGTCTTAAATCGGCAGGCCTATCAGCTCACGCATCAGTTCCGTGAATTCAAACTACTGCTTTTATCACTTACCTTAAGCTCTGAAATTAAAATACATTTACCCTCTACCTTCATCAATGACATGCTAAACGAATTAGAGGAGTTTATGACCGTCCTTAATTTAGTCATGAACGGAAAGTCCATACTGTTTCACCCAATCCACTATCATTTGCTCTGGCTGACGGATGCAATCGGGCATGCTGCATCAATTGCAGCAAATCTGGATCCCATAGAGAGGGATTTGATTGATAAAAGTCATTATTTTGAGATGAATTTTACCGATCTTAATCTTAAAGCAATTATTATGAATGGTTATCTTCGGACTCAGATACCGAGCTTCCCTTCCTTAAAGCGGCTGAATGAACAGTCCGATCAGATGCTCCAGCAGTTCAAAGAGTTCCTGGAGGCTTTGAGGGATCAGCGTATCGATGGTAGAGTTCTTGGAACACTCTTCCCCTTAATGGCAGATCATATGGCCAGAGAAGAATGCTACTATCTGTGGAAGCTGGCTCAAACTGCCGGATTGCTAAAACGTCCGGATTGTGATCCAACCAGACCTCGGCTGGAGGCATGAAGACGTAACCTATGAAATACAAACTTTGGGCCTTGTTCGGTAAGCCTGTGAGCGCTCTGGATCTGTCTGCAATGCAGTAATATCCTGAGTGGCGAATGTGCTCCGCTGAACTTCTTATGGTATTAGAAAGGAGTCTGGTTCCCTGCCGGGAAACCAGACTCCTTCTTGATACTGTTTACGGATTAGTATAATGTCGCTAAGTTTATAGCTTCAGTTCTTAGACCTTATTAGTTAGTGAATAACTGGGACCAATAAATCACACCATTCTTCTGGTATACACCGATACCGACTTTACCAAAATTACCGTTCATGATGTTTGCTCTATGGCCGGGGGAATTCATCCATGCAGTTACTACTGCCTGAGGAGTTCTCTGACCGTAGGCAATATTTTCACCTGCTGTTCTGTAGGAAATTCCATGTTCCTTTAGTACGGTAGAGAAGGTAGTTCCGTTCGGCCTGGTATGGGAGAAGGACTGTACTGTCTCCTGAGCACGAACATCTGCTGCGGCTTTCAGTGTGGAGTTTGTGGTAAGAGCTGATAAACCCTCCTTCGCACGTTCCTGATTTACTAACTGAAGAACCTGATTTGCATAGCTGCTGATATCGGTATTCGTATTGTTAGAAGGTGCTTGTGTAGGCGTGGGAGTAGTCTGCTCGGGCTTTGTTGTAGGGATAAGCTGCTCGGGCTTTGTTGTGGGGGTCGGCTTTGTTGTAGGTGTAGGCTGCACGGGTTTTGTTGTAGGCGTAGGGGCCATTGTCGGTGCAGGTGTCGTTGTATTCTGATTGTCAGCACCGTTGATTAATGCAAGAATATCCTTCAAGGAAGAAATTTGATTGATATTGTTAAGATTGATATTCTCACAGCCATTCTGCTGTAAAACCTGCACTACCTCCTTTGTATTATTACACTGGGATAAATCAATGTTCTTATATACATAAGCGTTCTTTTTGCTGCTTACAGGTGCTGCCTTAGCGGTATCCTTCACCTTCGCGGTATCCTTCACCTTAGTAGTGTCCTTTTTATTAGCATCTTTCTTAGCTTTCGCATTTTTTGAAGCCGGTACTTTCTTTGCAGCTGTATCAGTTAATCGTAATACTTCTGACTTTACCTCCGACTGCGTTGCAGGGGCTACCGCATCTGCTTCTGCAGCAGCTTCCTTCACGACGGCTGAAGCAGCATCTGTCTTGCTGTCATCAGTCAAGCCGTATTGCTCCTCCGCATTGTCGACATATTGTACTACTGCTGTATTATCTGAATTGGTATTGATAGCATCATAATTATTTAATGCCAGCTGATTTACGCCAAGAGTACCTGCAACAGATAGTGCTAGTGAACATATAGTTACTATTATCTTTTTCATTATGTGTACCTCCTGTTTGATGTCTTCCTTGCCGCTTCCTAAGACTACCATAGTAGAAATTCTAGTTCAAGAGCCAGATA
>JAEZHX010000200.1 GCA_023436765.1 Bacillota bacterium | reverse complement strand
AATATTGGATAAGAAGGAGGGAGAATATCCCTTCTTCTTTTATCCGTGCGCCCGGCGGGCGCACGTTCCCAAAGTATCTTATTGACACTTCCTCCCTTAATTAGTATAGTATAATAGGATTGTAAATAGGCAGTTTAGCTGTCCTGACGAAAGGGGTACCTATGGTTCTCACATGGATCTTAGCGGTATTGCTAGCATTAGTAATGTGGTCCTTCATTGAGAAGAGATTACTTAAGGTAACGGAATATCACATACCTGCAGAGGGAGCAGGAAATGCTCCCGAGGATCTGAAAATCGTCCTTCTGGCAGATCTCCATAATAATACATTTGGTCCTAAGAATGTAATACTGTCGGAGAAAATCAGAGAACTGCACCCGGATCTTATTATCGTGGCCGGGGATCTGATTACCAAACAACAGCCCAGTATCCCTGGAAATGCCTATGATTTAATGGAAGCGCTGGTCAAGGATTACCCGATCTATTATGGTTACGGCAATCATGAGCGGCATTTATCCGAGCTTCTGAATGAGAGTGAAGAGAAGGACAGAATTGATGAGAACATCAAGACTAGATACGAGTCTTTCCTAGAGTTTAAAAGGGTTCTTCAGGATAAGGGAGTGCATTTCCTGGTGGATGAGAGTATAACGTTCAGGAAGGGAAAAACCTCCCTGCGAATTTCCGGTTTGAATGCCAGCAGAGAATGCTATAGCCGAACCGAGGTATTTCCCATGGACAGTGCATATCTGGAGAAGCATATCGGAAAATCCGATCCGAAGGAATACCAGCTTCTGATTGCTCATCATCCGATATATTTTGAGGCTTATGCGAAATGGGGTGCTGATCTAACCCTGGCGGGACACCTTCATGGCGGTCTGGTGAGGCTTCCTCATTTTGGGGGAGTGATTTCACCTCAATACAGCTTCTTTCCCACCTATGATTCGGGGGTTTTTACCGCAGGCAACAGGAGAATGATTGTATCTAAAGGTCTGGGGTCCCATTCCTTTATGCTACGATTGTTCAACCGACCGGAGCTGGTATTAATTCATATCAGGAAGCAGGATACCTGATCCTCTATCATTGACACAATGATATTAAAATGAACCGTTTTAAGCTTAGCATAATAACAGACCACCGAAGGTGATGATTATGACCATGTAAGGAGATGATACCATCACTTAAGGTTAAGGAAAGTCATCTGTAAGTGAGGACATAACCGAGGAGAGATAAGATGAGTATTTCGGTGAAGCTGGAAGCCTTTGAAGGTCCTTTGGATCTTCTGCTTCATTTGATCGATAAGAATAAAATAAATATTTATGATATTCCAATTAGCCAAATTACCGAGCAGTATCTGGAATATATCCGGCAGATGGAGGCTAAGAACTTAGAAATCATGAGTGAATTCCTCCTGATGGCAGCCACGTTGATTAATATTAAATCCAGAATGCTCCTGCCGGTCGAGGCCAGTGAGGATGAGGAGGTAACCGACCCTAGACAGGAGCTGGTGGACAGGCTGCTGGAATATAAGATGTATAAATTCATATCCGAGGAATTAAGGGATAAAGAGCAGGATGCATCCAGGGTTTTATTCAAAGCTCCGACGATTCCGCAGGAAATCGCTGATTACAAGGAAGAGATTAATATGGACGAGCTCTTAAGCGATCTGACCCTGGCAAGGCTCCATGAAATCTTCAAATCCATTGTCAAGAAACAGGCGGATAAGATTGATCCGATCCGCAGCAAATTCGGTAAGATAGAAAGAGAAGAAATCAATTTATCGCAGATATTCATCCAGATACAGGAATATGGTATGGAACATAAGCAATTCCTGTTCCGTAGCCTTTTAGAAGCACAGCATAGCCGGATGGAGATCATAGTTACCTTCCTTGGTATTCTGGAGCTGATTAAGCTCGGGAGGATTCGGATTGAGCAGGAAAAGACGTTTGACGATATCAGAATAACGTATTTAGCTACGGATATCATTCATATGGAGGAGGTTGGTTTTTAATGGAGATAAAAATTGTAGAAGCCCAGATCGAAGCAATCCTGTTTACCATGGGAGAGGCAGTGGAGCTAGAGCGGTTAGCTGCAGCCTTAGACCATGATGAGGATACAATCAGAAAGATATTACATACTATGATGGACCGATATGAGGGGGAAGAGCACGGCATTCATATCATTGAACTAAACGGATCTTTCCAGCTCTGTACGAAGCCTTCTCTTTATGAATCAATCATTAAAATCACTCATGTGCCGAAGAAGCATATATTAACTGATGTATTGCTTGAGACGCTTTCCATCATCGCATATAAGCAGCCGATTACAAAGCTGCAGATTGAAGCCATCCGCGGAGTAAAATCCGATCATGCGGTAAATAGATTGGTAGAATATAATCTGATCTGTGAGATGGGCAGAATGGATGCCCCCGGACGGCCAATCCTGTTCGGAACCACGGAGGAATTCTTAAGAAGCTTTGGTCTGCAGTCCCTGGATGCACTGCCGGTTCTAAACCCGGAGAGGATCGAGGACTTTAAGCTTGAAGCAGAGGAAGAGGT
>JAEZHX010000186.1 GCA_023436765.1 Bacillota bacterium | reverse complement strand
AAAATTGGTAAGGCTCCCTGTGTTCAAGTGTATCAAATTCATAGCCCTTATCCTGAAGCATCCGGATGATACCGGGCAGCATTTTTACCGTTAGGTCATTAATTGAGGAATCATGCATTAGGATAATTGGGTGCTCCTGGTTCTTAAGGTCCTTCTCGATATTGGTGCGAATAGAGTATTCCGTTGGTTTTCCGACTGAATCATTTGCATCCACATTCCAGTCATAGCATAGAAAGCCCCTTCGCTCCATTTCATCCATGAGAGCATCCTTGATATTCTTATTGTAGCTGTTTTTGCTGCCCCAGGGAAAGCGAAATATACTTGCCCGTTCTCCGGTTATCTCATAGATCTTCTCATAAACCATATGAAAATCCTCCAAAAACCGTTCCACAGAGCAATAAATCTCACTGTGGGCGTGAGAATAGGTATGGATTCCAATCGCATGACCCTCATTTTTCATACGGCGCAATGCATCCTCCCCCTTATCCGTGATCTCCATTCCCACAATGAAGAAGGTTGCCTTAATATCATTCTCTTGAAGGATATCCAATATCTCAAAGGTATTTGAGCTGGGACCGTCATCGAAGGTAAGATAAGCAATCTTCTTACTCTTCTCAGACTCCGGTTTTTCATATACTGTGTACAGATCAGGAAACAGCTCTTTATAGTCCTGATCCTCTTCGATTTGGCCTGAGCAGCTTCTGACATATTCATGCTCCGAGGCCATCCTGTTCTCCATCAGAGCCATCAATTCTATATTGTGTAAATTCTCCCATGCCGGTACTACAGTCTCCTTCTCATGAAGAACCCTGACTCTCGCCTGACCCACGATATAAATAAAAAGCATACAAACTATGAGCAAAAGCATTTTATTCCGATATTTATCCATTTGAACTTCCCCCTAAGCCGTCTCTATCATCTTATGCATCTGGTGACATAGAAATATCTATCTGGGCAAATTCGTTACTGTTCACACCCCAGCCAATAAGTTGTTACCGTGATTTCAGCAAATGATTTGCGAAAAGGAGTATATGCATTCGTCGGTACTTAGGTTCTGTTTTTTAGAACCTTATGTACCGTTACGTAATGCATCTAAGCGGGAGCGTCTCCGACTTCGGAAACATTTGCTGAAATCATAACATAACCTTGGGCTGGGGTGTAACAGTAACGAAATTTCCTGTATTAACCTAAAATCAAGCTTGACAGCATAGGACCGTTATGCTATGCTTTCATAGAACAAGGGGTGTCTGATGAATCAGACTGAGAGGAAACTACGAAAATGTTTTAAACCCTGAAGCCGTAAGTACTGGCTTCATACCTGATCCGGATAATGCCGGCGTAGGGATGTAGATACCATTGCTGTAATACATAAGCAGGATACATACCTCTCCGGTCCAGGAGAGGTTTTTTATTGGGCAAAGGTTTATATACTGGCCAAGTGAAAGGTTTTAAAAGCAAGTGTATGAATTCGATCATCAGGTAATGTTATATTCGGGAAACGAGTAAAGGAGGAAGAAAATGAACGCAAATGTTGCCATTCAGGTATTACCCCATGTCAGCACTGACGAGGAAGTGGTAAGAATCGTAGACGAGGTGATCGATTATATCAAAAGCACCGGTTTACATTATTATGTAGGTCCCTGTGAAACAGCCATTGAAGGCGAATATGAAGAGCTGATGGAAGTCGTGAAGAATTGCCAGTATATCGCAATCAAGGCAGGCTGTCCCAAGGTAGCGGCCTATGTAAAGATCAGCTTTGCACCGGAAGGTGGTGTACTGACGATTGATCAAAAAGTTACAAAGCATCACCAATAAGATAGCTCCTATCCTCGCCATAGCAGTTATCCTGATTGTATGGCAGTCCTTGTCAGCTACAGGTGCTGTGCCTAAATTCATGCTGCCCTCTCCTCTCGATGTGGTGGAAGCATTTATTAAGGATTTTCCTCTGCTGATGCGGCATACCGGGACAACCCTGACCGAGGCATTTTTAGGGCTCTCCCTGGGCGTTCTGCTGGGCTTTCTGGTAGCTGTCCTTATGGACCGTTTTGAAATCGCTTACCGGGCGATCTATCCGGTACTGGTAATCACTCAGACCATCCCCACCGTAGCGATTGCACCGTTATTGGTATTATGGCTGGGCTATGGCATACTACCCAAGATAACGCTGATTATCATTACCTCCTTCTTTCCGATCACCATCGGCTTATTGGACGGCTTTAAGTCAGCGGACCATGATGCCCTCCTTCTGATGAAGGCCATGGGTGCAACCACGATGCAGCGGTTCTTTCATATCAAGCTACCCAGCTCCTTAAGCCATTTCTTCGCGGGACTCCGGATCTCCGTATCCTATTCCATTATCGGAGCCGTTGTCGCGGAGTGGTTAGGTGGGTTTAGCGGATTGGGTGTTTATATGACCAGAGTCAGAAAATCCTATTCCTATGACAAGATGTTTGCCGTTATTTTCTTCATATCTATCATCAGCCTGCTCCTGATGCTCGGTGTATCTACCCTGCAGAAGGCTGTTATGCCCTGGGAAAGAAGAGAACTCCGAAAAAAAAGAGCTGCTGTAAAGAACCATTTCAACAAAGACTAATATTGATGAGGTAAATAATGAAAAAGAAATTATTAGCATATTTATTCCTGATGCTTATGATATTATCGACCTTCGGTGCCTGCTCTGATAAGGACCGGGCAGACAAGACAGCCGGTGATACTCCTGCAACACAGGCAGAAGATAACGAAGCAAAAAAAGAGAAGCTCCGTATCGTACTGGATTGGACACCGAATACGAATCATACAGGCTTATATGTAGCACAGGCAAAGGGATATTTCGCCGAGGCCGGACTCGAAGTGGAAATCATGCAGCCCCCGGAAGGCAGCACCACCTCTCTGATTGGTGCAGGTGGGGCTGAATTCGGTATCAGCTTCCAGGATACGATCGCCCCGGCCTTCGCTTCCGACAGCCCGATACCGGTTACTGCAGTGGCAGCCATCATCCAGCATAACACCTCCGGTATCATCTCTTTAAAGGAGAAGGGAATTGATTCACCCAGCAAAATGGCGGGTCATAATTATGCCACCTGGGATTCCCCGATTGAGTTAGCCATGATTAAGAAGATCGTTGAAGATGATGGCGGAGTATATGAGGAGATTAAGCTGATCCCGAATACAGTATCCGATGTGGTGACCGCCCTTCAGACTGACATTGACTCCGTATGGATCTTTTATGCGTGGGACGGTATTGCTACCAAGAATGCCGGTCTGGAAACCAATTATCTGAATTTTGCCGATTACGGAAAGGAATTGGATTTTTACAGTCCTGTGATCATTGCAAATAATGATTTTCTGGAAAAGCAGCCTGAGACAACGAAGAAATTCCTGAATGCGGTACGCTTAGGCTATGAATATACGATCAGCAATCCCGAGGATGCAGCAGATATACTGCTGAAAGCAGTTCCTGAGCTTGATGAAACCCTGGTGAAGGAAAGTCAGAAGTGGCTTGCAGGTCAATATAAGGCTGAGGTTGGACAGTGGGGTTACATTGATCCTTCCAGATGGGACGCCTTCTATGCCTGGTTATATGAGAATAAATTGATTGAAAAGGAAATACCGGCCGGAACCGGCTTCACAAATGAGTACTTAAGCAACTAAAGATACGCATAATTTCCGTATCCAGCCACTGGTCTGCTTACAGACAAGAGTATGGTATCGGACATAGGGAGGAACCATGGAGAGATTAACTGCCAACCACATCACCGTAAGCTTTGGAGAGGAAAAGGTTATCGATGATATATCAATAGAACTGAAGCAGGGGGAATTGGTCTGCCTGCTCGGAGTCAGCGGCGCAGGTAAGACCACCCTGTTCAATGTGATATCGGGGATCTTACTTCCCGATCGGGGAACTGTGGTGCTGGATGGCAGGGAAATCACCGGGAAAGCCGGA
>JAEZHX010000170.1 GCA_023436765.1 Bacillota bacterium | reverse complement strand
TGCTTGAATGAGATTGAGGAAGACATCAAAAAATATACTGTAAACTGAGCCGATTTTATGTTATACTTTTGGCAGATAGCAGTATTGCTCTTTTTCGAATGGAGGAGCTAGTGTGAAAAATGAATTTTTCACACGGCAAATTTGTGCTGAAGCCCAAATTCGCGGGTATTGGCAGCATGGAGGGGTTATATGGATATTAAGGTAAATCAGATGCAGCCGGTAAACCAAACCGTTCAGAAGGCACCCGTACCTGAAGCAGACGGGTCTTTTAAATTTACCTTGGTATCACATATTGAGGAACAGGAACTGGCAGCCAGACTGAACATGATGCTGGAGGAGATCACTTCCCAGGGGAAGAAGCTCCTGAAGCATATGGATGTAAAAGATATGAAGCATTACCGGGAGTTGATCAAGGAGTTCATGAATGAGATCGTCAACCGGTCCCATAAATTTTCTAGAGAGAATTTTCTGGATAAGAAGGGGCGTCACAGGGTCTATACAATGATAAAGCTGGTGGACAAGAACCTGGATGAGCTAGCCATGGAACTGATTAAGGATGAGAAGGATCATATCACAATCCTTAATAAGATTGATGAAATCAGGGGATTATTATTAGATATTCTAACATAAGTAAGAATTGGCAGAACTTCGCTGTAAAGAGCCCAAAGGGAGGCGTAATAGGTCGGTATGCAGGATTTTCAACAAATCATCGGACACGAAAGCATCATAGAGCACCTTCAGAATTCGATTCAGGCAGGCAAGGTATCCCATGCCTATATCCTGCATGGAGAAGAAGGGATGGGAAAGAAGCTGCTGGCTTCTGTATTTGCCAAAACCCTGCAATGTGCGGAGGGTGGAATCAGGCCCTGCAGTAAGTGTCTGTCCTGTATGCAGATAGAGACAGGCAACCAGCCCGATGTAATCTGGGTTACCCATGAAAAGCTAAGTATCAGCGTGGACGATATCAGAGTACAGGTGAATAGCGATATCCAGATCAAACCCTTCAGCAGTCCATATAAAATATATATCATTGACGCGGCGGACAAGCTGACAGAACAGGCACAGAATGCCCTTTTAAAAACCATGGAGGAACCACCGGAATATGCTGTTATCCTGCTGCTGGTAAGTAATATTAACGCAATTCTTCCTACGATCCTGTCCCGTTCGGTCGTTTTAAATCTAAAACCGGTGAATAAACAGGCAATCCGTGGCTTCCTGATGGAGAGGCACCAGGTTCCGGATTATATGGCCGAGATGGCTGCTAATTTTTCCGGGGGCAATGTAGGAAAAGCAATCAAATATGCCTCTTCTGAAGAATTCGAAAAGAAAAAGGATGATGTACTCCATATCTTGAGATATATTGATGAGATGGAGCTTTATGAGGTGATTGCAGGGATTAAGACCATCTCTGAAAATAAACCTGCTGTCGAGGATTATATCGACCTGATGATCCTGTGGTATCGGGATGTTCTGATGCTGAAGGCTACCAACGATCCGAACCGGCTTCTCTATAAGAATGAGTTCTCTTTCATTAAGAAGCAGGCGAACCTTCGCAGCTACGGTGAGATAGAGAATATCATCGGAGCGATGGAGAAAGCGAAAGTAAGATTGAAAGCAAATGTTAATATTGATATTACAATAGAACTTATGCTTCTAAAAATAAAGGAGAATAGTAATGGTTAGAGTGATAGGAGTACGTTTCCGCAGTGCCGGGAAGATTTATTATTTTGATCCGGCCGGGTTTGACATAAAGCAGGGCGATAAGGTTATCGTTGAGACCGCCAGGGGAATCGAGTACGGCATGGTCGTATTAGGCCCCCGGGATGTGGAGGAGGATAAGATTATTCAGCCCTTAAAGCCTGTGATCCGCCAGGCAACGGAGGAAGACAATGCGATCGAGAAGAGGAATAAGGAAAAGGAGAAGGAAGCCTTCCAGATCTGCCTCGAGAAGATTAAGAAGCATGGCTTGGAAATGAAGCTGATTGACTCGGAATATACCTTTGACAATAATAAGGTGCTGTTCTACTTTACTGCCGACGGGAGAATCGATTTCCGTGAGCTGGTTAAGGATCTGGCCTCTGTGTTCAAGACCAGGATCGAACTCAGACAGATCGGTGTCAGGGACGAGACCAAGGTCGTCGGAGGAATCGGTATTTGTGGAAGAACTCTCTGCTGTAATACGTTTCTGTCTGAATTTGCACCCGTATCGATCAAGATGGCAAAGGAACAGAATCTGTCCTTAAATCCGACGAAGATCTCCGGGGTATGCGGAAGGCTGATGTGCTGCCTTAAGAATGAAGAGGATGCGTATGAGGAGCTGAATTCCAAGCTTCCGAATGTCGGGGACTTTTTAACTACGAAGGATAACCTGAGGGGCGAGGTGCAGAGCGTCAGTGTCTTAAAGCAATTAGTGAAGGTCATCGTAACTCTGGAAAATGACGAGAAGGAAGTCCGAGAATATAAGGTTGAGGACTTAAGATTCAAACAGAAGAAGAAGAAAGAAAAGACACCGGCTGCTTTGGATGAGGAGCTCAGAGCACTGGAGATGTTAGAAAAGAGGGAAGGGAAATCCCTGTTAGATGATGAATAAGAAGTCTTATCCTGAAGGGTTGCTTCTGCCCGGTGAACGGTTGGACGACCTGCACAGGAACAGGTATCAGATCATACAAAACACGAAAAAATTCTGCTTTGGGATGGATGCGGTACTTCTCTCGGGATTTGCAAAGGTATTGCAAGGGGAACAGGTACTTGATCTGGGAACAGGAACCGGCATTATTCCGATTTTGCTGGAAGCCAAAACCGAAGGAAGGCATTTTACCGGACTGGAGATCCAGGCGGAAAGTGCGGATATGGCAAGGCGCAGCGTAGCCATCAATCAACTGGAAGATAAAATTGATATTATCACAGGAGATATCAAGGAGGCCTCTAAGATCTTTGGACTGGCTTCCTTTGATGTTGTTACCAGCAATCCTCCGTATATGAACCATAGTCATGGCCTCGTTAATCCTTCTGAGGCGAAGGCGATTGCCAGGCATGAGCTTCTTTGCACCCTTGAGGATGTGATCCGTGAGACTGCAAGGTGTCTGAAGCCGAACGGAAGATTCTATCTGGTACACCGACCGCATCGACTAGCAGAGATTATTAGAATGCTTAGTGAATATAAGCTGGAGCCAAAGAGGATGAAGCTCGTACATCCCTATCTGGAGAAAGAACCAAACATGGTTCTGCTGGAGGCGGTCAGAGGAGGAAAGCCGAACCTGATTGTAGAGGCTCCTTTGATTGTTTATAAGGAACCGAAGGTGTATACACAGGAGATTTCTGATATCTACGGTTATTAAGAGGCATTCCGTCAGAAGACCTTAGGAATGAATCTGGAAAGGCTTGGGTTATGTCCGGAAAACTATATCTTTGTGCTACCCCAATTGGGAATTTGGAGGATATCACGTTCCGGGCTGTTAGAACCCTGAACGAGGTGGATCTGATTGCTGCTGAGGATACGAGGCACAGCATCAAATTGTTAAACCACTATGAAATCAAAACTCCAATGACAAGCTATCATGAACATAATAAGATAGAGAAAGCGAAGCATTTGGTTACACAGCTTTTGGAAGGCAAGAATATTGCACTGATTACCGATGCAGGAACGCCGGGTATCTCGGATCCGGGAGAAGAGCTGGTCAGGCAGGCATATGAGGCAGGAATAGAGGTTACTTCCTTGCCGGGTGCCTCGGCTTCTATCACGGCGCTTACCTTATCGGGCCTTACAACCAGACGTTTTTGCTTTGAAGCATTTCTTCCGACAGACAAGAAGGAGAAATTACGTGTATTGGAAGAGCTTAAGAACGAGACCAGGACGATTATCATATATGAAGCACCGCATAGGCTTCTAAAAACCCTAAAGGAGCTTTATGAGTCCTTGGGAGACAGAAAACTGACTGTAATCAAGGAGCTTACAAAACGTCATGAGACAATCTGGCAGACCACGCTCTCCGAGGCGGTCACAGTTTTTGAAACACAGGAGCCCAAAGGAGAATATGTTTTGACGCTGGAGGGCAGATCCGAGGAAGAGCTTGAAGAAGCCAGAAAGGATCAGTGGGGGTCAGTCAGTATCTCTGAGCATATGAGGCTTTATGCCTCGAAGGGTATGGATAAGAAGGAAGCTATGAGAGCGGTTGCTAAAGATAGAGGGGTAAGCAGGAGGGATATATATCAACAGCTTATTCAGGAAGAGAATGGGACTTAAAAGCGTGTAACCATTCATGGTACATCTGTCTTTTGGGGAGGTGTAAATATGTTTTTTGGGATGTTACGTACGAAAGAGAAGCGAATTCTTTTTGCATTGATAGCGATCATTATAATCATGGCAGGAATTTTTGGCTATTTGGGGTTTATTACAAATAAAAGATTTGAAGAACAAGCTGTTATGGCAGAGAAGTATCTGCAAGCAGGGGATTATGAACAGGCCGTACAGTCATACCTTAAAGCAATCTCCATGAAAAGCAGCAATCAGGAGCATCTGTCCATCGGTCTGGCGGAGGCTTATATGGGCATGGACAATTATGATAAGTCACTGGAGATATTACGGGACAGTTATATGAAATCCGGCTCCAACGCAATGAAAGAAAAGATTGAAGAGGTCACCGCGAAGAAAACGGATTATGAATTCAACCAGACGGCTGCTCATGCAGAAACCTATTTTACCAACGGAGAATATGAGAAAGCTATCACCGAGTATAAGAAGGCCAAGCTGATCAAGAGTAAGGAAGCGATTTCTTATCAGCGGATTGCGGAGGCATATATTGAATTAGGCAATTACAGCTTGGCAAGGAATGAGGTGCTGGAGGGTCTGGCACTGACTCAGAGTGAACACCTTACCTCGATCTTGGACAGAGTGGAGCATTACTTGTTGGATACCCAATATAAGGATCTTCTGAATTCTGCATCGGAGTACATATATCAGGAAAATTACGAGGATGGTATCCTAAAACTGAAAGAGGCAATAGCGCTGCTTCCCAAGGAAGATGCCGCTCTGATAAGCTTGGCAGAGGTATATATGCAGCTTGAGGACTATGAAAGCACAGTTATTATGCTGAAGGATATACTGGCAGTGAGACAGAGCACGGTTTTGAGTGATATTCTCACCAAAGCGGAGAGCCTAAGAGATGAGAAGAGGGAAAAGGAGAGGATACTTAAGGAACTCTATCAAGCAGTCAGCAGTGAGGACATCGATCAGATCCTAGAACTGATGGAAAACACCTTTTTCATGATTAAAATTGCCGGGAAAGAACCAGTCTATTATAACATAAACGGGGAAAATAAGATTGAGAACGGTACGGGGATAGTAGTCCTGGATCAGGACCGTATCTATGCAGGAGAATTTCAGTATGGCTTAAAGAATGGGATTGGAGTCTTCTTCGTACGGGTGCAGGAGAAAGGAAAACAAGGTTGGCTTCTCTATAAAGGGGAATGGAGCAATGATCTGCCAAATGGGATGGGAAAAACTACTGAGGAGACAATGATGGAGGAAACAGATGGGACAACCCATAAACATCGTACGATCTCAGAAGGAAGGTTCATGAACGGTCAGGAATCAAATGTCCATCGAAGAAGCTTTTATCGGGATGGGGAAGAGACAGGAAGCATCCAATATAATGTGCAGAACGGCGTTCCTAAACCCCTGTTATCTGCGGAGGGTAAGCCGATCCGACCGGAAGACCGCGACTCGTATGTGATAGCGGAGCTCATAAAGGACAAACAGCCAACAGGTGAATACTATTCTGTGAAAGAGAATACCGTATGGGGTCTGATCCCTTACCTAAACCAATAATGTGATGGATCGGATCATCAGGAGATAAAAAAAGAAGCGAAAGTAAAATTTTCGCTTCTTTTTTGATATGTAGATTATTCAATAATTCCAGCAAGCTTAGCAAGCTCGATAATAGTTTCCTTAGAAACTTTCTTTTCATGATAATCGAATAAATTATCCTTACTGCCTGTAAAGATGTCTGCCGGTTCATACTTCTGAAGAATGATTTTACCTTCATCGGTATAGATTTCAAGCTGGTCTCTCTCACCGATATCCAGTGTCCTCCTAAGTTCGATAGGAAGTGTAATTCTTCCCAGTTCATCCAGCCTTCTGACAATTCCTGTACCTTTCATAATTGGCCTCCTTTTCTCAAGTGTGTTGGGGAATAAAATAATTTATTTATGTGCCGTTTACAAAACCCGTTCGTGTGGATGACAAACGACTTACATATTATGTATTTGGCATTACTCTAAGATATCATAGGGTATACCATTAGTCAATTGAAATATTTGTCAAAACATAGCACATTTTAAGCAATAAATGTAAAAAGGACACAATTATGTCTTTAATATGTATAGAGAAGGGACATTTTTATCATATTTCGGCATATAGTTTATACAGAAATACCTTATTTCTATAAAATTTAGGACTTTTGGCGGAGAAAGTTATTTTATTTTCGCTAAAACACAGGAGAAATATACGCATTCCCATATAAACAGAGGGAAGCAAAAGGAAGAGATAGGACGGAAAGGCGGTAAGAACAGATGCTAAACTACCTTTGGGGATTTATGATAGTCATAGGAATAATCGTAGGAGTATTAAAAGGAAATATTACGGAAGTCAGCAATGCTACCATTGTTTCGGCAAAGGAGGCGGTTACGCTATGTATTACGATGTTGGGGATTATGGCGATGTGGACAGGACTTATGCAGGTGGCGAAGAAAAGTGGCCTGGTAGGTTCCATGACAAGAGCACTGCGGCCGGTCATCCGTTTTCTGTTTCCGGACCTGCCGAAGGATCATATTGCTAACGAATACATAGCTTCCAATATGATAGCGAATATCCTTGGGCTCGGATGGGCGGCAACACCCATGGGACTGATGGCGATGAGGGAGTTCAAGAAGCTGAATCATGATTCGGAGCTGGCCAGCTGTGATATGTGTACCCTACTGATTATTAACATCTCCTCCCTGCAGCTGATCCCTGTCAATATCATTGCCTACCGAAGCCAGTATGGCTCGGTGAATCCGGCGGAAATCCTGATGGCCGGGATTATCGCAACTGCATGCTCCACAACTGCCGGAGTGATATTCTCGACAGCAGCGAGAAAACATTATGACAGGAAAAGAAGACGGTAAGAGGGGGAGGTAGAAAAATGAGATTCATTATCTATTTATCAGATTATATTATTCCTTTTGTTTTCTTCTATATCATAGGACTTGGCTTACTCATGAGAATTAACATCTATGATGAGTTTATCAAAGGTGCGAAGGAAGGCTTTCAGGTGGTTTTTGATA
>JAEZHX010000225.1 GCA_023436765.1 Bacillota bacterium | reverse complement strand
CGTTGCGTGACTTCCTTCCTGTTATTCAGTCCATAACGTAAGCAGATAATTTCACGTTCTCTATCCGTTAAAACCTTACCTATGATATTATACAGTTTTTTAATGTCATCCTCCAGAACGATATTTTCCACAATATCGATTTCTGCTTCCTCAATGATATCTAACAGATTGATTTCGTTGCCTTCCCGGTCAGATCCGATCGGATCATACAGATATACTTCCTTAGACAGACGTTTGCCGCTTCGAAGCATCATCAGCAGTTCATTTGCTATCCTCTCCTAGCGGATCATAGCTGCAGCAGGAGCTTCTGTCCATCCCATATCGCTTTTTTTACGATTTCCCGGAGGGCAGCACGTTTCTGATCAACGGTTGCTTTATCAAATACGAACTCAAAGCTCATCATAGCCTGGCTCATTCTATATAACTCCTCCTCCGGTATAGCAGTATCTTCCTCATAGCTTTTAGCTTCAGCAATCCTCGCCTTAATCTGTTCTACCTTCTCATGATGTTCATTGATCTGCCGGATAATATAAGACTCCGCAGGAGTACCGGAAGCTCTGGATAAAGCTCCAACCAGAGAATTTACTTCCTTTTCGGTATCCTTTAATAGCTTGCTTAAGCGTTCTGTTTCTTTACAATTGTCCCTCTGCTGCTCCAGCATTGCCCGGTATAGCTCCTCCAGTTTCTTTAGGAACATAACTTCATCCTTCGGCAGGGCGTTCAGCTCCTCCACCACAGCATGATCAAGAACATTCCCTCTGGGATTTTTCATGTTACAGTTTTTGCTGCCGCTCTTTTCCTTCAGGGAACACAGATACTCGTAGATTCTTTCTCCATCCTCTCCACATCTTCTTGTCAGCTTTGGCCGCATATAGCTGCCACAATTGCCGCAGACCAGCAGCCCGGATAACAAAGCCGTATTGCTCCTTGGTTTTCTGTAGGTCTTTGATTTGTTAAGCTCCAGCAGCTCCTGCGTCTTAATCCATTGATATCCGCTTACCAAACCCTCATGCTTCCCAACGGAAATGATCCATTCCTCCCGATTACGGATTTTATGCGAACAGCCATCCCTTTGCAGAGTCCTGTTATAAGCCATGATACCATGCTTTCCGTCAAATTCTCCCTCCTCTGAAAAAAGCTCCATCTGATTTGCTTTTATATAGCGATATGCATCCTGGTCCGCAATCATATAGACCGGATTTGACAGGATACCCCTGATTGTAAATCTGGTAAAGCTAAGCATGTTCTTGGTGGTGTAATGGTTCTGTACCAGATAGCTCTCCGTCTTAGTGAGCGACCCGGTCTCCAGATACTTATCAAATATCAAGGACACAATCCGAGCTTCGTCCTGCTTCATTCTCAATCGGCAGGACTTATGCAGCTTATTGTCAATCGTAATTTTCTCTATGCTTTCACTGGTATAGCCGGTAGGAGTCGTCCCTCCGAGCCACCTCCCGGTTTTCGAAAGCTCATACATATTGTCCCTGATCCGTTCCGCGATTGTTTCCCTTTCCAGCTGCGCAAATACACAGGCAATATACATCATTGCACGGCCCATGGGAGTTGAGGTATCAAAATTTTCCCGAATGGACACAAAGGCAATATCCATCCGATTCAGTTCGTCAATCATTTTAGCAAAGTCACCGACATTACGACTGATTCTGTCCAGCCGGTAACAAACAATGACGGAGTACTTCTTTTTCCTAGCATGCTGGAGCATCTGTATATATTGGGGTCGGGCTGTGTTTTTTCCGGAAAAGCCTTCATCTTCATAGATAAAAATCTCCAGTGGAGCATCCTTCCCGTAGCTGCTATCAATATATTGCCTACAGAGCTCAATCTGGTTCTCAATACTCTCTCCCTTACCGGTAAATTTAGATTTCCGGGAATATATCGCAATACTTTTTGCCATACCGCTGCCTCCCATAGGAATAGTAACGTTAACATATTAGGTTATATCTATAAATATACCTTTCCTGATAACGATATACCTTCCATGGAAAAAGTCTGATCAACCATGGGAAAAAGTCTCCAGCCTCCTTTCGCCGTACAGCTTGTAGGATAAGTCCTCCTTGCCGATGATGCCGCAGGCATCGGCACGGCAGTGCATGCAATGCCGGAATTGTGGCAGGTATTGTTCTGCAATATTACGGGCTTTATTGATTTGCTCACAGGACGGTGCCGGAATGTCCTTCATATCATGCTGCGGAATCAAAGGTATGATATTATGAAGGGAGGCGCCTGCAGCTTTGACCGCTTCCGCGATTTCTCCTATATGCTCCTCATTGACACCGGGAATAAGGACAGTGTTTATCTTAACGTGAATACCGTTCTCTGTGGCTTCCCGGATGCCCTTAAGCTGCTGCTCAGACAATATGGCCGCCGCTTCTTCACCTGTATATCTTTTTCCTTCCCATAGAATATGTGAATATATCTTCTCTCCTATCTTCGGATTAACTGCATTCACGGTAACTGTAATCGTCCTGACACCCACCCGAAGAAGCTCCGGGATCTTTCCCGGCAAGGCCAGTCCGTTGGTGCTAAGACATTTGATGAGCTGCGGATAGGCTTCATGTATCAAGCGAAAGGCTTCCAGACCATGACCGGTAGCAAGGGTATCTCCCGGCCCTGCGATTCCCACTACGGTAATCTCGGGGCACAGCTCCAATGCCCGCCGTACTGTATCCACCGCTTCCTCCGCCCGGAGTATTCCGTTTGCTACCCCCGGTCTCTGTTCCCCCTTATTGCAGGCCCGGATACAGAATTTGCACTGAATATTACAGCTTGGGCTTACGGGAAGATGGAGTCTTCCCTTTTTACCATGTACACTGCTATTAAAGCAGGGGTGCTCCATAGGCAATGGAGCTTTTTGAGTCTTCGCTTTCTTTTCAAAGTAATGCACCTTATTCAGATAAATGATATAGCCTTCCGTAACATCCTTAATAAAGCCCTTTACTTCAATTAGCTTCAGACCGATTTGCTGTAGGTAGGAGTGAACATAATTTCCCGCCTGCACAGCAAAGACGGCATGACAATCACTGATTAGATCCACGCTGCTCTTTACGACGCTTTCATCATGCTCCCCACAACTGCAGGAGGGGGAGTTCACCCTTTTACCAATGAGCCTCCATGCCTTAGTCTCCTCATTTATCTCTATAATCCAGAATGCCGGTGTATGACCAAAATGCTGATTTACTACGATTCCATCATTGGAGGCAAATGCCAATTTCATTACTCCCACCTCATTTCCTTCCTTCTATAAATTATAAATAGTAGTCCACTGTTTCTTCCTGGGCAAAATCCAGTATTTCCAGAATTTGCTTGCGAATTTTAATAAAATCACTTCCGTTCCTATTCCTGGGATAAGAGTTATTTACCTCGAATATGTTACGGACTCTTCCCGGCTTAGGTGACATTATGATAATCCGCCCGGACAGATAGATTGCTTCATCCACATCATGGGTTATCATAACGATCGTCATATGCCTTTCCTGCCATATTTTAATCAGCTCTTCCTGCATATTCATTCGGGTGAAGGCATCCAGGGCACCGAAGGGTTCATCCAGGAATAAGGCATCCGGTTCACAGGCAAGGGCACGGGCTAAGGATATCCGCTGTGCCATTCCTCCTGACAGCTGGTGGGGGTAAGAATGTTCAAACTCCACCAGGTCCACCAGTCTCAGCAGCTCATCAACAATATACTTCTTCTTCTTATAGATGCCCTGCGCCCTTAACCCGAAAGCAATATTGTCCCTAACGGTCAGCCAGGGAAAAAGAGTTGGCTCCTGGAAAGCAAAGCCTCTTTTTTCACTGGGTCCTTCAATCTCTACCCCATCAAAGTAAACCTTTCCCCTGGTTGGCTGCTCCAGGCCGGTGATCAGACGCAGCAGGGTTGATTTGCCGCAGCCGCTGGCTCCGACAATGGACACAAACTCGCCCGGCTCAATTGTAATACTTACCCTGTCCAAGGCAGTGATTGTGCTGTTCACATCATTTCTTGCAAATATTTTAGTAATCTCATCCACTTGGACACAACCTCTTGCTTCGTTCATCGAACCACTCCCTCCTGCCACCGCAGAGCCCGTTTTTTTATGAAGCCGAAAACCAGATTGACCGCAGTGAAGGTCAAACAAATCATAATCACTGCAGAATACATCTTCGCAAATTCTGCCCAGCCTCTCTGCCAATTGATATACCAGCCAAGGCCTGATTCTACTCCCATCATTTCTGCTACAATCAGTGCAGTACATGCAACGCTCATTCCCTGAGTCAGACCCTGGAATATATTAGGCATGGCAGCCGGTATGGCAACCTTAAAAATCAGCCTGAATTCCTTCGCTCCCAGGGTTTTGGCTACTTCAAAGAAGGACTTCTTAACATTAGAAACTCCTGCATAGGTAGTCATCGTAACCGGATACCATACCCCGAGGGCTATGATAAATACGCTACCCCGAAACAACGAGCTGGAGACGATCAGTATAATCGGAAGCCAGGTTGTGGATGGAATTGGCCCAATAATTTTAAGCAGAGGCGAAACCCAATAGTTCACCTTCTTATACCATCCGGTCAGCACACCGGTAACCAGGCCTGCAATTGCCCCTGTGAAAAATCCCGAAAATAACAGAATTAATGAATTCGAGATGCAATCCAGAAGTAACCTGCGGTCATCTACGATTGCCTTCAGTATCCTGTCCGGCCAGGGAAAATAGGGCAGCATCAGCTTTCCGGTCTTCAGAGTATTATAATCATAAAGAATAAGCGCCAGAAATACTACCGTATAGATGGGAGCATTCTTCAGTAAGAACTTATATGCCTTCCTGTGAAAGAATCCGGCGATAAAAACGACCAACAATATCACGGTCATAAGGCCGATGATGGATGGATAGATATTGGTTTTGGTATTCAAACCGAAATCGGGAACATAAAAATACTGTATCAGAAGTATGGTTGCTGCTAAAATCGGTGAAGCACATATGACTTGGTTAACCACTTTGCGTAGCTTTGTGATCGGTTTTTCCTCCAGCTCTATCAGTTCTCCGACTGTTATATTGCCTACTCTGCTCATGACTACCTCCCGCTGCTTAATCTGCCAGCTTATCTAATGCGTAAGAATGCCATATCTGCTGTTTTAAAGTATCAACCTTAATTGTTTCATCAATTACCCCGAGATTTTTATACTCCTGTATAGAATCATTGATCGACTTATCTGTCTGTTCATTGGTCCGGACAAAATCGTATAACTCAAGCAGGCTGGTAATATATTCTAGTTCTCCGCTCACATGCCCCTTATCAATCAGGATTTGTGCTGTTTCTTCCTTATTTTCCTGCACCCATAGGCTGGCTTTATAGACTGCCCTGCTGATTTTCTCGGAGGTAATCGGGTTTTCCTCCAGAAACTTTCCTGACAGCCCCAGTACACAGCAGGTTTCATCAGAAAAGTCCTCATCCAGAGTGGTGGAACGGATTCTTTTTACTAAGCCCTGCTGAACCCATTTTTCAGCCATCTGGTCTCCGGCAATCGCTACATCAATATCTCCATTCTGCAGGAGGAGCAGCAGCTGGTCTGCCGGAAAATCACTCCAGGTAAAGTCCTCCGGTTTCAGATTATCATGGGCTATCATTCGATAACCGATGTTATGATTGACGCCTCCGATACCGCCGCTGATACCAACGATTCCCCCCTTAGCATCCTCAAAGGTATTAATTTGAGAATCTGCCAGAACAATTGCCGAAGTACAGCCTGTATGCAGTCCTAGTGTAAACACCAGATTAACTCCGTTTGTAATCGGCTTAAGCCATCCTGCAATCATTCCGGCAGAGGTATCGATTTTTCCTCCGGAAATAGCATCTCTCGGACTTTCCGACTTCGTTAATTCAGTAGTCAGACCCTCCTCTGCAAAGAAGCCTTTTTCATGGGCAATTGCAATCGCTCCCTGGCATAAGCCTCCATCATAGCCGATATGGATGACTCGGTTTGCAGCCGGTTCCTTAAGAAAAGCTGCTTCCTTCTCCTCCTTGGTAAGCTCTGCCCCGTTCTCCTTTTGTACTGCATCTGTGGAACCTGTCTCCGATTTATCAGTACCCTTCTGTTCGACCTTGTCTTGAACACTGGTTTCCACTTTCTTCTGGCAACCCATAGAAACCAAAACCGCAATTAATACAAGTAAAACAAATAACACGCCCTTACTTTTTCTAATATTCATAACTCCCTCCATTCTGCTGCACCGCAGCCTCTTCAAAAATATAAATAGCGGCAGATAAATCCTACTAAGTTCTGCCTCTGATAATAATTTGCTCCTTAACCTATAGCCTACTTGATATAGCTGAAGGCATTCCTATCATACCATTCCGGGTGATAGGGTTGTTTTACATGCTCCCGAAGCCTTCTCTGATAAGATGGATTTCTCATGGCAAATCCAATTCGTTTGGTAAGATCAAATAATCCTCTGTAGCCAAAGAAGGTTTTATCTACATGGAATAATTGCAGGGACGGAATCCCCAGCTTCGCCACCAGTCCGTTGGTACCGTTATGAATCACAGCCAAATCCGGTTTCAGCGTCAATATCTGATTGACCAGTTCAAAGGCCTGGTTACTGACTGATACGGGTACCTCGGGCAGCTCCTCATTCAAAACCTCGTATACCGGTTCTGCCCCATTGTCAAAATGATAAGCCCGGATGCTGATTACCTCCATGCCCAGCTCCTTTAGCAGTATTGCCTCCGCAGCTACCCGGATCACACCTCCTCCGATCAGCACCCGCTTATCCTTTAAGGGTTCCAGGTATGGCTCTATTGCCTTGAGTACTTTTTCTTCCTCCTGATCAGCCAATCGCGCAGCCTGCTTCTCCAGACCAAAGTGCTTCGCTATGGCCATCAGCCACTCTCTTGTTGCCTTCAGACCGATGGGCATTCCCTGTATCACATAGGGGATTCCATAGGTCTTCTCCAGATACTTTAGTATGTAATCATCATGTACATTACACATGCTTACGTTAAGGGCTGCCTGAGAAATGAGCCTGATCTCCTCTGCCGAGGAATACTCTGCGAAGATCTGTACCTGCAGACCAAGAGAATTCAGTAGACGGGTCAGCTCCTTCTCATCCTCCGGTCCGATGGAGGTTGCATTGAACAAATTGATGGTATGGTTCTTCTTATATTGGTATTTTTGAACTGCCAATTCATAATTCGCATCCGTTGATTCAAAGGGAACATAATCCTTGTAGGGAACCGGATCAAAGGGTAGGTGCTTTAAAATACCATGGTAGAAGGTGTCATAGGCAGTAGCTACGACTCTGCTTTTAAAACCCGGACAGTGCAGGGATACGATTCTGGCTGCAGTATTCTCACCGACTGACTTTACCACCTCTTCAATATCGTCACCGATGATATTCGGAGCACAGGTGGCGACTACAAATATGATCTCCGGACGAAACTCCCGATCCGCATATTCAATCGTTTCCCTTAGCTTAGCCTCCCCACCTCCGATCACATCGGTCTCTCTTAAGTTAGTGCTTAGCCAGATAAGGGGTTTTGGTTGTTTACCCCTGCTGACATTACCTTTCCTGACACCTGCATCCAGCATATGCAGCTGTGATCCGCATCCAATCGGACCATGCATGATAATGACGGAATTATCGATGGTGGCCGCCATCATCAGCGTCAATGCCATCTGACAGGAATTTGCCTGCCAGAAGCTTCTCTTTTTTCCTAACAAGCATCCCTCTCTGGAGCATTGAAGCAGATCGCATCCCTTTCCCTCAGGGAAGGCATCACCGATCCGCAGCCGCAGGTCCCGTACCGGAGGTATTTTTTGTTCATAATAACCCAAACCCATATTGACTCCTTTCTGTATCTAACCGATTTAGCGTCGGATTACGCTACCATTATTTATTCGAGATCAAAGCATCCACAACGTCCTCCAACAGATGCAGCCCTCCGCGGTATCCGGCATAGCTTCTGTCCACGATCAGACGATTAGGCACGGGAAAACTGACCGGCAGGTAATTTAACCCTCTTTTCATTGCCATATCCCTCTCCAGTCTGCTTCCTATCAGAAACAAAGGGGTATTCTCATCATCGAAATAGATTTCTCCTCCATTTTTTTTGTGTCGAAGCGTCATGTCCTTGGCTATTTTTGAGGTATCCGTTTCAAATAATAGTTCTCCGTACACCTCCTTATGCAATAGGGCTTTCTTAAGCTCCTCCTTCTCTTCCTCTGAGAGAATATTGGTTACATAGAGATCGCTTGTGATCCATCCCAGCTCCCGTTCCGCAAAGATAGCGTAGGGTATCAGTTCATTGGCATTTGAAACCAGGGTCAGATAGAATTTGTATTCTCCATCTGCAAATACATCCGCTGTACGTTCAAAATATCCGTAATAGATCTCATTCTCTTCCCGGATAACCTCTTCAATTAACACAGGCTCGAGCTCCAGCTGTTCTCCTACTTCCCTTAAGAACCGGTCCGTAGCCTCCGGTCCGATCGGAAGATCCGTGATAAAATACGGGATACCATGTTTTTGTTCAGCATTTCTGGCAAAGCCGACCCCATAGACACGGGAAAACACAATGTTCAACGCCGCACGGGGGAATGCTGTAATATTCTCAAAGCTTTGATCCGGGGTAAAGAAGGTATTGACCTTAAGACCTATCCTCTGAAGTATTCGTTTGATTTCCTCCAGATTGCCTCGGAAGAACGGATCATAGCCGGGTATCACTCCGAACAGGTTTACCATCCTCTCGTCCGTGACATCGGAAGGTCTCACAAACCGGTTAAAGATACCCTCCAGAACCATCTCATAGCCCTTGTAGGCATCCCCCTGAAAGCTTGGGGTACTGACGGCTATCACCGGTTTATTAAGGTCCTGACATTCACTGACCGCGCCTTGAACATCATCCCCGATCATCTCCGTCATACAGCCGGTTACTACTACAAATAAATCGGCATCGATTAATTCCTGCGTATTCTTGATCTGTTCGATTAACCGGTCAAAACCGCCAAATACGATTTCTGATTCCGTAATGCCTGAGGTCGGAGTGCTCTGTCCCGAACAATAGCCCGCTCCAAGATATCCCGAGCCCACCGATATTGCACCGCTTAAGTTACCGGCACACCCTAAAGCCGTATGAGCTATCGCTACAACCCGTGGCAAAGAGCTTATGGTTACCAAGGCTCCCCCTAAGGCGCAGGAGGTCCGTGGTCTTTCAATATAACAACTCATATTTGTCTCCCTTCAATGAATTCCTTATTTCCCAATGTTACCCTG
>JAEZHX010000137.1 GCA_023436765.1 Bacillota bacterium | reverse complement strand
TTTCAAAAAAAGACATAAACCCACCAAGCGCTTCCTGCAGTACAGTAACATTGATCGAGTAGATCACATACTGCCCTTTCTTCTCTGATGTGACAAGTTCTGCCTCCCGAAGGATATCCAGATGCTTGGTAAGTGCCGGCTTAGAAATCGGAAACTTATCTGCAATCTCTCCCGCTGTCATATCTCTTTTGTTTAATAGTTTTAAGATTTCTCTACGGGTCGGATCCCCCAGTGCTTTGAATACTCCTGCCAATTATATGTCTCCTTTCATTTTATTATTTAACTAATTAGTTAATTATATTATATCAAACCGCTTGTGGTTGTCAATAGCATAGTGATTATATTAAAAATAAAAATAAAGCCTCGTGCCATTTTTATGTGATGGTACGAAGCTTTACATGATACACTTTTCTATTATATGTTACTATAAGTACTCTCTATTAGATAAATTTCTCTCAATAGAGCCATTTAAATTTCGGATACTTGAAAATCAGTTTACCGATCATCTTATCCTTTGATACGAATTTATTCTTCCAAGCTCTGGCATCCAGGGATTCAACCCGGTTATCACCCATCATAAAATAGGAATCCTGCGGTATCTGATAAGGGCCAAAGGTTCCTGCTCCATTCTCCGCATCTCCCCAGGGCTCCTTGATATAAGGTTCCTCCAGAGGTTCTCCATTTATGTAGACCGTTCCATCCCTGCCCTCTATGCTCTCTCCGGGAAGTCCGATAATCCGCTTGATTCGGTCCTCAGATTCATCGTCCGGAAATGGAAATACCACAATATCCCCTCTCTTCGGAGCACCGAAGAGATAGGCCAGCCGGAAGGCATAGGCCTTATCGTGGGACATGATCGTATTCTCCATGGAGCCGGTTGGTGTGGTCACCTTAATCAGAATTGTCTTATTAATGATGAATGCCAAAAGAACCGCCGTAGCAATGACAATTAGCCAACTGATGATTTCTTTTCTTACCTTTTGATTATCCATTGTCTGCTCTCCCATAATGGTTCATAGCATTATTTCAACCATTTAAAATTAGGGTAACGGAAAAGTGCCTTACTCTTAATTTTATCCTCAGAGACAAAAGGGGTTTTCCAATACCTGGAGTCCAGTGAATCTCTCCGATTATCGCCCATCATGAAATACGAATTCTCCGGTACTACGAAGGTATAATAATCCGCATCTCCTTCCTCATCCCAGGGTTCTTTCACATAGGGCTCCTCCAGAGGTTCCTCGGATTGGTTGATGAAGACCTCCCCGTCCTTAATCACCACTGTTTCACCCGGCAGTCCGATAATTCTCTTAATATAATCCACGGACTCATCATCCGGGAACGGAAATACTACGATATCTCCACGTTCCGGTTTACCAAACAGATAGGCCAGTCGGAAGGTCAGAACCTTATCCCCCGTCATAATTGTTGTCTCCATAGAGCCGGAAGGGATTTCTTCGTTTAATATTACAAATTTATTTATTAATATCGCAAGTAAAAATGCTGCAGCAAAGACTATCAGCCAGCTGATAACCTCCTTAAGAATGCGGTTTTTCATGGAATGCTCTCCTTTTTAGGTCAATCGTAAATCGCTAACATCAATTATAACTTTATCAGTTAAATTTGTAAACCCTCCACAATGAAAAGCCACGAAACATTGGCAGAACAATCGCCCTATACTCGAATATATTATATAGAAGTAAAGCTTTTGGAGGATATGCTATGGGTTATTATGTACCAGTAGAGTCAAATGTGAATTTGTTCGTAGAGGATCTGAACCCCGATTGTAAGAATGTGCTTGTATTCTTACACGGCTGGCCGGGAAGTCATGAATTATTCGAATATCAATTCAATGTGCTGCCGGAATTAGGTTACCGGTGCATCGGTATAGATCAGAGAGGCTTCGGCAAATCTGATAAGCCCTATCACGGGTATGATTATGACCGCTTATCAGATGATGTCAGGTGTGTTATGGAGGCACTGGACTTAAAAAATATTACCTTAATTGGTCATTCTACGGGAGGGGCGATTGCTGTCCGTTATATGGCAAGACACAGGGGCTTTGGGGTATCGAAACTGGTTCTCTGTGCAACTCCGGCTCCAAGCTTAATTATGAGACCTAATTTCCCTTACGGCCAAACAGAACAGTCCATATTGGATATGATCAGGAACTCATATGAAGATCGTCCGAATATGCTGATGAACTTCGGCAATGTCTTCTTCTATCAGCATATCAGTACGGCATTTAACCAATGGTTTTTCTATCTGGGCTTACAGGCTGCCGGGTGGTCTACGGTTGCCATTGAGAAGACCTGGATCAGGGAGGTATTATTCGATGACTTGGAAACCATCCGGGTTCCAACCCTAATTCTCCACGGAATCCATGATAAGGTCGTCCTTCCGCCCTTAGGGGAAATCCAGCAAAAGCTCATACGGAATTCTAAGCTGGTCCGTTTCCAATTCAGCGGTCATGGGTTGTTCTATGATGAGAAAGATAAATTCAATGAAGAGCTGTGCAACTTCGCAGAAAAGGCCTGAATTTGCAATCATAGCTGATCCGGGGTTGTGAAACTCACTTATATTTGTCTTAATTGAAGAGTAATACTAAGGGGAGATACAGATTTCCACGCATACATTAGGTATGTATCGGAGTCTGCATATCCCCTTGCACGTTTATTCATTTAGCCTGTGTTAAAAATATGAGAAAACACATAAAAATATCAATCTAAATCACAGTTCAACCTTATCTACACTAAATAATTGATTCACAGTCATAGTTAAGGCCGGGAAGAAATTCATAATCTGCCAGATTCCTGCTCCCCGGAGATTATATTCCGGGATAAGACGCAGCTTCGCGTTCATACTCCTGGCATCATCAAACCATACTACATGCGCAACACCCTCGTCAGTGGTATAGTAATAGAAGGGAGCCTGGGCTTGCTCGTCAAACTGGATCACCACTCTGTACTGGGCTGCTCTCTCAATTGCCTCCTGATTACTAATAGATTCGGCTGCGGTTTCGCCTTTGACGAAGGGAAGAGGCCAGTCATACGCGTAATTCGGTATCCCCATAAGGATCTTCTCTCTAGGTATCACACTGACTCCGTAATCCAAGACCCTTCGCACATTATTCAAGGGAGCGGTTGCCATGGGCGGCCCATAGGTATAGCCCCATACTAATTATAGGTAATAGTTATCAGTAACAACATTTCTACAGTAACATAGTAAATTATTAACATATTAACTTTACACTACTTTACATAATTGTCTAATTATGGTAAACTTGTACTATAAATAAACCAGTTTGGGAGTAATTATGATTAAGATTATCGATAAACACTATAACTTAATAAGTCTCTTATTCATGATCGTAGGCTTAATATTTGCAATAGTTGGGCCTCTGCCAATATTGGATTCCGACAATAATAGTTTTTCCATTTTAGACGTCGTACTAACTATTTTTTGTATATTTTCACTTCTCATATCTATTATAGTTTATATAAAGTATAAAAGTAATAAAATAGTAAATGGCTCTAAAGAATTACCTGTGAATAATCGCTATTTACAAAGCATTAGCATGCTTGTCGAGGAATACTTACAAAGTAAACAACTAGTATTACCTGTATCAAAATATTCGAAAAAACTTCACATTAATGATTTGAAAAGATTAGCCGGAAAAGTCTTCTACTCACAGAGAAAGTATGATGAGATAGTTGAAATACTAGAAGAAGCCAGATCATATGCTTTTACTGCAAAATACGCAAATCCGAGATATGATGATGAAAAAATCACTCAAGAAATGGTTTTAGGCGACTGGAAGGAATACTTTTATAAAGTTTTATCAGACATAAATATTCCGGGATTAACAAATTTAACTGTATTAAACGTGGGAATTGGTAACGGCTATGAAAGTAAGGGATTATTTCAAGATTTGCATAATTTTATTGCTGTTGATATATCAGAAACAGCATTGAATTTTTGTAAAAACGTATTTCATAATGCAAAATGTATAATAAATTCAGCAGAGAATCTAAAGGATATATCAAATTCTTCTATAGACTTATACATAAGCTTTCGTGCTTTCCAATCAAGTTTAATTGATAGAAGGATAGCTATACATGAGGCTTATCGTGTATTAAAAATAGGTGGTTGTATCATCCTAAGTGTTCCATGCTTATTTATTAATAGTGAAACCGGAAGAATGTTAAGAGGATTAATAAAAGATGATACAAATATAATAGAGGAAGACGTTTTATCAAGTACAGTAAATGAATTAAAGGAATATTTACAAATTCTACAGTTTTCTAAAATCAGTATTGATAATCGTTCTCCATATGAGATTTTTATAACTGCTATTAAATCATAAATCCCACTGTAAAGTAGTGGCTATAGAAAGCAGCCAACCATATATGTGATTGGCTGCTTTCTATTTATTTCCATTTTCTCTAGAATAGAAATAGTTCATTGTTGAATTCTTATCATTTTTCAATAGAGAAGATTTTAATAATCACAACTCAACCTTTTCTACCGTAAATAATTGATTTACAATCATAGTCTATGCCAGGAAGAAGTTATAGGTTATATAATGGCATAATGAAGGAATCGTAATAATCGGTGAATATTGACAATATCCTCTGTATGTACCATACTATTTCTATGATATAATGTTGCGTCACTAAGGAGATGAAGATTTGAAAAACAAAAAAACTCGAAATATTTTAATAGCTTTTGTAGTATTCATACTATTTGCATACTCACAGGGTACGACTAATTCAAAAGATAATGATAATGCGGCAGTTGTTACTGATATTCCGAAGATCACCGTTGCACCGACCGAAGTTATAACGGAAGCACCAAAAGAAATAACACCTACAGTTGCTCCGGCAAAGGATGTAACACCGACTGAGTCTCCAATAGTGGAATCCACCGAAAGTGACGATAGCCTCTCATACGGATTATCCGGTAAAACATACAAGATCATTGAGGTTGACGGTGGTAATCTTTCTGGCGTTAGGCAGCCTAATGTTGCCGTAGACGTTGGATATGGCGATAGGGTATATTGGGCCCTTACCAACGAATACGGCCAACTTGTTTATGTAATTGCGGAAAAGATTATTCTCCAGGATGATTCCACCGAGCCAGTGAATTCTGACGGTAGATATTATGATGACGAAGCGAAGGTTCCGGGAGTTGAGCAAGAAGATTTAGATGAAGGTCATGTAATTGCGGATGCTCTCGGGGGTGTATCCAATGCATATAATATAACACCTCAGGACAGCACCCTAAACAGATACGGTGATCAGGCTTACATGGAAAAGGTTATCCGGGATGCCGGAGGCTGTGAGGATTTTGTCGCTACAATAACATATCCGGATACCGATACACAGATACCGTCTCATTATCACTACGAATATGTACTTAAGGGGAATCAGATAGTAGATGACTTTGACAATGTAAATCCGGATGAAGTTAATGCTAAAATAACACCGGCCCCGACAAAGGCTCCTGTTAACGAGTATAAAACCGATGCCGTCAAAGGGAAGAATGAACTCTCTAAGGTTGATAAAAACGGAAATGGAAAAGTGACTATTGCCGAAGCAAAAGCAGCTGGATATAAAATGCCGATCTACTCGGACCACTGGCTGTACCAATACATGGATGACCGAGACGGTGATGGCATGGTAGGAGAATAGCAATCAGAATTGTGCTATTTATATACTTTTTTTGAATTTATTCTCTGTTTTGCCAACTACTCAAACAGACATCTTTGTGGTAATATTTACTTACCCTTAAGAATTAAGAAATGAAGAAGTGGAAGAGAGCCTCGCAGCGATGCGGGGTTTTCTTTTTATTTACAAAATCCGTGGTTGGTAATATAATACAGTCAGGGAGGAATTCTATGAAAAGGAAAATGTTAACGCTGTTAGTTATAATATGTATCGTTTTTACGCCATCGACCGTATCTGCTGCTACCAAAACCTATAACATTAGCATAAATAAAAAGATAACGCTCGATGAGGGTAAGAAATGTAAACTTTCATTGCCATCCAAATATAAGAATATAAAATGGTCCAGCAATAACAAGGAAGTGGTCACCGTAAGTAAATCCGGATCGCTGACCGTGGTCAACGGCGGCATGGCTGCTATTACAGCTAAATCCGGAAAGACAACATTTAGGTGCTACATAACAGTCAAGGAAGATTATTCTGAATGGATGCCTTACGACACGGGCGACTTAGAAACCCTCGCCGACAATATTATCGCGGGGAATGTGGTTAGAATAAATGGTCAGTATTATTGCTCGCCGGAATATTTTGAAATGATGTCAAATGAAGAGATAGTATATGAAAACGATATATCTTATGACGAAGACTATAATAGAGGTAGTATACTGACACCAAATGCCGAAGTCGTTATTAAAGATGATGAAACTGATGACAAAACTGAGGCAGATGAACTAAATAAGAGAATTCAGGATATGATCGAAAATGGAAAAGCTACAAGCGATTAAATCAATTGCCCCGGCCAGTGATGACCGGGGTAATCTTTTTAATTTATAGTATTCATCTGCATAGTTAATAACCAAACGGTTAATATTGCTGTCGAATTATAGGTGTTTACATTTTATGTATTGTATGGTAATATATGGTTATCCTATACACCCCACATATTAGTTTGACCAAGGATATGTGGGGTGATTTTAATATTATGGAGGCTGCGAATGAAAAAGTTTATATCAATGCTATTAGCACTTGTTTTATGTTTTACTCTTTTACCTCACTATACTGTATTTGCAGCAGTTAAGATCAGTAAAGCGAAGGCAACAATGGAAGTCGACTCTTATCTTAGGCTCAAAGTAACTGGGTATGCAGGTGACATAACATGGACGTCTAGTAAAAAAGCTATAGCAACAGTAAATAATACTGGCACTGTAACAGCAGTTACTGAAGGGAAAGCTTATATAACAGCAAAAGCAGGAAGCAAGAAAATTACTTGTTCAATAACGGTAGTTGATAGTAATAAATCGGACTCAAAAGCAAAACCAACTCCAACTCCTACTATATATTCTGAAGGGACTTTAAAAGTCGGCTCAGATATTCCTGCAGGTGAATATGTCATCTTTAAGAAAGAAGCTGAATGGAATGGTTATTATCGATTAGCCTCCGCTAAAGATAGTACTATAAAAAACGATTTGTTTGAAACGAATAGCATTATTAGTATAAAAGAAGGAGAAATTCTGGAATTAAACAGATCATACGCTGTACCAATTGATAAAGCTAAAGTTGATATAAGTAATGAGGGCTGCTTTAAAGTTGGCTTACATATCCCCGAGGGGGTATATAAAATTGAAATTATTGACGAGATTAATACGGCGAGTTATTGTATTATAAATAGTAATAGAGAATTCGATAATGTTAAATACTTCAAGCAGAACGAGAATATTACTGTTGAAGATGGACAATATCTGAATTTAAGAAATTGCAAATTAGTCAAATAAAAATAACCCCGGCCAGCTTATGACCGGGGTAAAATTATGACCTCGTATTTTGACCATACAGTCGACTATGGTCTGAGACATCCAATTGCCCGTCTTATTCCGCAGGGCTTGTCCTTGGTCACAGGGCGCATCAGGACGGGTATAATAATTACACCCTATACCTTCTTCCCGGAAGCCAGCGCCTCCCTGGTTGATGTGCCAATCTTCCTCCCATCATCCTCCATGTGCTTGGCCCACCCAAGCAACTCCCAGTACATCAATACAGCGATTCTAGTCATTGGATCGTATGTACCGGTCTCGCTTAATCTCGGAAACCAATCCGGCAGTACTTTATTGAGTTTTCTCTGAGCCCACTGGATGTCATCCGTAGAAGAATCCGGAGTAATTGCCTTCTCTGGGATAGCATTCGTGGATATCTCTTTCTTTACATCTTCCCTGAAGGTGCCCATGGACTTACCGTGCTTCGGGAACCACTGCATAACATCTGCATGATTGGATCCGTATCCGAGCTTATGTACTTCACAGTGACAGAAGATATCCTTCATCGGATCCAGCTTGAATTCCTGGCACAGGTATGCGAACAACCCCACCGCATTGGCATATACCTTTTCGAAGTATGCAGCATTTTTGACTACATCATACCCAACCATGGTACCGCCATTGTATTTATGTCCGGAAGGCTCACAGATCTCCACTCCGATCGAGCAGCTGTTCCAGGATCCATTTTTACCGCTTCCGACATGCCATGCCTTATAGTTCCAGGGGAGTGTCTGGATAATCTGGTTATCCATAATAAAGGCATGGATAGATACGCTTTTTTCTTCACTGTCCCATGAGTTGATCAGGACCTGAGCATTCGGTTGAGCGCATCCCAGGGAATGAAGCACCAGTTTCTCAACCTTGATCTTGACAGGCTTAGTGTAGCACCGGTTTTTTGTCATAAATCTTTTAGTCAGATTCATCCTCATCACCTTTTCCCTTATCAATAATATTTCTAATAGCTTCAAATGCTCCGGTGCTCGCAAGACCCGAAGCCAACCCACCTAAGAGTATCTCCGGGGTAAAAATCCATCCGGACAACCAGGTGTTTAATACAACACCAACAACCGCCATAATCAGTGGAATGTACTTATTCGAGATGAAATCCAAACTGTTCTTGATCACATATCCCAGACACAGGCAGATTGCCATAACTACTACAACTACAAACTTACTTAATATTTCCATAATAACTCCATTCTTCCGGATCTCCGGATAATTAATAAATGTGTTCTACTGCCTTCCTGTTCAGGAAGTTCGTAATGTTATGCTTTGCATCCATGGCATATTTTAAAGCATCTTTGGTCTCTCCATTGGTTTTACCATCCCTTAAAGCAATGGCTGTAGCCTCTCCCAGGCTAATGGATGCTCCGACTCCTTGGATTAGCAACACGTTAATCTCTTCTCTTGCCTTGTCCCTGTCATTTTGCCGCTTCACAAACCACCCAACTAAAAGTCCGGTGACTGTAGATGGAATTCCGCAGGCCAGTGCAATAGTCCATACTTCACTCATTTCATGGCTTACCATCCTTTCCTTCGCAATAAAAATGCACCCTATAGGTGCCCTAGTGTATTAATGTTTGTTTATTGTTCTGGTTAAGCATTGATTAAGGTCACGAGCTCGTTATACTGCTCTGGAGTGATTCTCAGGTTCATTAAAAACACATCACACATAGTCATTAATTCGTCATCGGTCCTTTTACCGCCTTCAATGACCTTCTTCATGTTTTCATAAGTATTCATCGATTTACCTCCTCTCTTTTATGACAAACCTAATTCTAATAGAGACAGTCTGTAATCAGCATCGATCGCGATTTCCGCCTGCTGAGCACTTAACACAGCTACTTTAGCCTGTGCTTCCTGAGCATCTTGTTCAGCTGTGTTCATCCTCGGAACGGGGGTGACCCCGTCTTTGAACATGAAGTGACCGTCTACGAACTTATCACCGATTGATACGGGGTACATAGTACACTCCTGAGCAAAAGCATCCTTTCCAAATAGCCCCTTGGCTAACTGATTGGCCAGTTCATAATTGTCGGCTACAACTATGTTTCCAATCGTCACTTTGTTAATCATAGCAAATACCTGATGTACTACCATAATCATTCCTCCTTCTAATTAATAGCCCCAGCGTACTATACAAATACCAGAACCTCCATTACCGCCATTAGTGGTAGCCCAACCACCGCCACCGCCACCTCCTGTGTTTGGAGAAGCTGAATAACCTCCACCGCCACCTGTGCCAGCAGCTGCTCCACCACCTGCACCGCCTGTGCCTCCAGGAAAGCCACCGCCACCTCCAGAGTATAACGTGCCTGTAGGCTCACCAAACGCTTTTGTTGTTGACCCCTGCCCAGTTCCACCTGAGTTTCCTCCACCGCCGTATCCAGAGCTACCATCTGTTCCTCCTGTTCCGCCAGTTCCTGAAGGAATATATGCACCACCACCGCTACCCCCATTCAGACCTCCGTATAAGGTTGCTGGTGCGGCACCGCCATTGGCAACTAGAACCGTTCCGCCAAACGAAGTTGCGCCCCCTGCTTTACCTGCTGCAGCTGACGGTCCACCTCCTACCCCTCCTGCTCCAATTACAATAGCGAACTGTTGTCCCGGGGTTACGGCGTAGGCTTTCTTTTTAGCTGTGTATCCTCCACCACCACCGCCACCGCCAGCTGAACCTGATGTCCCTCCTGTATTACCTCCGCTACCTGCACCAACACAGAATATGTCGATAGAGTTTACTCCAAAGGGTACGGTAAAGGTTTCACTTGTAGTAAATACCTGCACACCTTGTAATCTATGAGGAACGCCTGTTACTTGAGCACCTGCTGTAGAGGTTGTGTATAGACGGGTAGCGTTTTGGTACGTATAGGCGAAAGCTCTGAAATAGTAGGTTACGCCCTCTGCTAAAGCACCGACATAAGAAGAGGGTATGGGCAAAACATCGTTAGTGTCGTATAACAAGTTGCCGTCCGTTGGGCCAGTAGGGTATGAGTCTGTCTTGTACTGAATAATCAACCCCTTGATTTTCCCGTCCGCAGGAACATCCCAACTCAACTCTACTCTACCCTGTACGGATGAGCCGAATACCCCAGTCAGGCTGGATATCTGGGCGCAAGGGTCTGCTACTTTAGCTGTACCCACCAATCCAAAAGCTTCTGAACCTTCCCTGAAATTAGCAGCAATAAAGTCAGGGTCATATATCCTCAGCTTTGATGAGGTACTGAATTTCCCGGTGGAAGGCACGCTTACATCAACTATACCCGTGGATTGTCCAGTTACGGCTGCTGTAGGGGCTGAAACGGTGTTTCCAGAATTATCAGGCATCGTACCGACAATGTCTCCTGCATCTGTTGTTGCCTTTTTCCCCAGGAGGAGGTCAGATGCAGCTGCGTCCCCGCTTGCTCCCTCACCCTGTAATATAAAATTTGCGCCATCATACCTCAGTGTGTAAATACCGGCCTTCAGATTGGTAGCGTCAGATCCACCAGCCTTCTTAATCGCAGTCGCACCCCATCCGTTAATATTCAACGTGCTCGCTGCTGTGGATGCTGTATGTATCTTAATGCATACGGCCAATCCTTCAGAAAGTTCCTTGATATAATCTGATGCAATCGTATACGCATTGGCAGATCCGGAGGTGGTCCCGAGGTAGATAACAAGTCCTTTATCAACGATGTCCATATTCTCGTTTAGTACATCTATATTCACATTGTCGGTCTGAGGCTCCGGCTTATGCAGCCCATGGTTAGTTGTATTTTTCATTCATCTCATCTCCTATTCCGTTGATAATTGGTACCAGGTTTTATTGGCTACATCATCCCACAGATTACTAATCAACTCGCCCCACCTTCGGTATGTATACTCAAAAGTATAATTAAGATGTGCCGGCTTGATTTCTTCTATTGTTACGATGAGATCCGCCATATTCGCGGGGATGCCCAGAACACCGATAAACTTAACAATAAAGCTGTTAGTCTCTGGATGTTCCATTACATCAACCTCACCACCGGAGTATGCTGCAGCAGTATCAATAATCATTTGCTTCGTAACAGTTCCTATGCCTCTTATCTTTGCCCTGATCCTTTCTCTCCGGAACTCATCTGACTTACTTACATCAACCTTTATGCCGTAGATCTCTTCGTACCGGCCCAGAAGGCTTGTGGCTGTATTAATGAAGCATTGATCCAGTGATTCACCGAAACGATTGGAAAGATTATCAATTTCGATGCTTAAAGCTCCCTGAATTTCTTCTACTGAATGATTTCCTCTGTAATATACCGGAAGTAACTCCATCAGATTCATTTATAACACCTCCAGAGTAACAGCCCCGGCCATTGGCATTTCATCAGGAGCTATTGTAATGTTCGCGGTACCAGAGTTAATGAGTAAGTCACTGTAATCTTCTATTCCTTCTGTAGATAGCAGCAAGCTTCCAACCTTTGCATAACTGACGGAGTAAGTCTCAAACACAATACCCTTTAAATATGCTTTAAGTGCTAAAGTAAAAACTGATTGTACCTCCTGAAATGTTTTAGATCCATCAAGCACAATGTTTGCAGATACATTGATCTCTAATCCGTCTGGACTATCTACCGTTACGCTTGCCCCGATCGGGCGAACAGTCTCTATGTACGCAGATACTGCTGCCGGCAGGTCTGGATCTATAGACATGCTTTCATCTACTACCAGCACTTTGACTGTACCGGGACCGTCCCAAAGAGGGAATACTTTTGCATCACCGCATCCTGATACTTCAACCGCCCATTGTTTATAATGTGCTTCGTTGCCGGATGTTGCGGGCCTTCGTTGATAAGTGCGCAGTCTTGACAATAATGATTCATCGGTTTCCGGATTGGCTCCTCCAGCTGCAGCTTCATTGGTCACTGAAGTTACCCCTCTTAAATTGACGAACTGCTTTGTGATAGTACCTGCTGCCACATTATAATCCTCACCTACTTCTGCAGCTGTGACCGTAACGGTAGCGGTACCTTCAGATATCGTAGTACTGTTATCCGTAATATATTCCAGCCCATCCACGGTAATAAAAATCTTACCTTTCGGAATGATTGTTCCATCCGTACCCGTGATAGTGAGAGTTGCTCCGGCAGGCGTTCCTACCTTTCTTGTGATTCCATATTCAGCGCACCGCTTATCGATATATTCGCCTGAGGTTTCATCGACAAAAGCAATCGAGATAACTGCATCCAGAGACTGATACACCTTCCATATCTCATATGCCGCAGCACTTATCATATCATTAACAAAGCTTCCCTCTCTGGTATCTATGTCAGCTGACATCCGTACTAAAATATTGTTTTTAATGCCTTCAACCGTAATTACTTCATACATCTATACTCACCTCCCCATAGACGGTCTCAATGGTACATTTAATACTTAAGGCATCCTCGACATACTTTACAGTTATGTCAGATACGCCTGTGATGTAAGGATTGATCTGCAAACATTCCTTTACGTACCGCGCTGCTTCGGATTGCTTTAGATCCTCCGTATAAGGCTGCCCGATAAGCGACTCAGTCTCACATCCATAATTCCAGGTATAAATCTCATGTCTAAATCTGGGTGTATGAAGAGCTTTCCAAGCCCAAACTAAAACGGCTTCCCTGCCACTTACTATAACAGGAGAGCCATTTCTAAATACCGGTGTATTATTTTCATAATCCCATTTGATTTCCTTATAAATTTTCATCTCTGTCGCAGAATCGATGCTCTGCGGCTGGATTATCGGGAATATACTCATACATCCACCACCTTACACATGATTATGTATTTCTGTTCGTCTTCTATCGGAAAAAGAAGCAGGCGATCTCCTACTTCAAAGGAGACCAGCATACTGTTCCTAATAAGGGAGTCACGATCCTGGACCGTACCAGCCACATCAACCATAAGTGGTAAGACCGATGATACAGTACCTAACCGATAAGATGTCGGTATTTGCGATTTACTATCATTCCGTATCGCTCTTACTACTGTTGCAAATGGATTACCCTCCATTATTCCCACCTCCCGGCTTATTGATATATGACCAGGTATCTGCCGTCTTACTGCCCGACTTATTCGGAAGGGACCCTGCTTCCTGCTCGTCCATCATATTCTTGAAATTTACAGTCAGTTTATTATAATACTGACTCAGCTTCCAGGTATGCACATCTGCATCTATGAAGAAAAGCCCATATAACCCGGTATAAGGTTCACGGACAACAACGGTACCACCCGCTATGTTTGCAATATTGCCTAGGTTGTTGATCACTATTTTCTGGCTGATTCCATTTTCGGCCAGTATATGCTTAGCCTTAGCCTTCACATCTTCGCCATCTACCTGCTTAAGATAACTTTGCATGAGCCCATATAGCTTAATTGCTTCGCTATCGCTTTGCGTACCTATACGGACGTCCTCTGAATTATAGATAGCAACCTGATTTATCATCGAACTTATACTCTCTGATGTGGAAGCAGACATCAGATTTTTCCCACCTTCGATTACCAGCGTCTCATCTGTCACAGTCTTTTCAACTACGGTCAGTTTTGAACCACTAAACCGAACCATATACTTCTTACCGGTTTGTTCTGCAGCTAATGTATAGGCTGTCTGGATAATCTTATAAAGGCTGACTCCGATAAAGTTCCTGGATATATTAATGCCTGTTACTGCAATCGATCCTGCATCTATTCCAAAGTCTTTACAGATCATTCTAGTTATTGCTTCAGGGGTTACACCGGTAAATTTATACGCTGCTTCATTGCGCTTTAAGTAGATGCCACGGTCATAACAAACTATGTTTATGACATTACTTTCTGTATCCTTCTGCCGCTCAAAGATAAATCCGTCAAACAGCACCCGTTTATCCTGTATAAAGGTTACCCTGCTGCCAAGATCACACGGTACAGCCGGCACATTTCTATCAGTATATGAGGAAAGAATCCCAAACTCAAGTGTCCTTGAGCATTGCTGATAATCCCCTGACCATGTAATGGATTGAGTGAGATGAGTTGCATCATATTCTCCTTTACCGCTCGTGATAATCAACTTGATCATCTATCATACCCCCCTATAGCAGCTTTTTATCAGGAATCATTAATGCCTTCCCTGCATAGATTAGATTTACATTTTTTATGCCATTATAAACTGCTAGTTTTTTATTCAGAGAAGCATCTCCATATTGCTTACGGCATATAGAGCTGAGAGTGTCACCAGATTTGATTACATAATTATGTACAGCAGTGGTAGGTTTTTCTGCACTACGAGAGTTATTACCGAGTAATCTGTATTCTTGCAGGCTGATGGTTGCATACACATCACCTGATCCATCCCTTTCACCGTATACAATATCTGATATAATGGTAGGCAAATTGACCGGAGTGCCTGAAATAATAAACCTAAGTAACGTATGATTAGTACACCATGTCTCAAACTTTTTTACATAGCTGTAAGGATCTATATGGCTTTTTGACAGATTAAATGGATATCTTTTAGCTGGGAACATACAATCAATTTTTACCTTCGAAAGCGTACCATATCCCGGAAGGGCTACATCACCAACCGAATGAATGTTAATGATCTCGATCTTTATGCCGTGTGATACCTCAAAGGTTGGCGGAGTAACCGGCAGTACAAGTTCTGTGTTTTTCTCTGTATCCATAAAGATAAACTTCATCTACTTCTCACTCCCTACTGCGGTGCTAAAATATAAGCCCGATTAATCATGTTTGCTATCTCCTGTGCAACTGCTTTAATATCTTCCTCTTTACGGACGATAAAATTGTTTCCTGTGATACTGATCGGCGTGCTTGATTCACGGCTGCGGTTTTCACTTGCCGTCAATACCCTTTCCCCTTGATGTAATAAGGCAGGATAATTATCATATGGTACATAATTTAATCCGTATGCATAAGGCCGGTAACCACTTCCTGGTTGTCCCCATGTTGCCCTCTGTGTTTCAGCGTATAATTCTGCATCTGTAGAGGAGTCTTTTCCGGATACTGCAGATGCTAACCCTTTTGTAAACTCCTCTCCCTTCTTATATCCAGCATCCCAATATGCTTTATCCGATGCACTGTCATTCCTAATATTCTCTGCCAGTTGCATCGTAGAGTTAAGAGCTAATTGAGCACCCTCACTGGAATTGTACTCATTTGTAGCGATGGCCTGAGCTTCGGCCAGTGCCTGACCCATGGCAGCTCCTGCCTCTTGCATGGCCTTTTCATTTCCCGTCTTTGACGCATCATAATAATCCGCCTGAGCAATAGCATATTCCTTAGCAATACGTTCGAGGGCTTCTTTTTGTTCAGAATCTACGAAACTATCAGCTATTGTTCCAGTCATAACGGAATTCAAAGCATCTCTCTGATACTGTTCGGAAAGATTTTCAAGTGAAGCCTTCCACTGGCCTATTTTATTATAGGCATCCTGCATTTCTGTGCCGCTCTCGCCGCTCAACCAGTCAATCTGTTCCTGAAGTCCGTTCTTTCTGGATGAATTATAGCCTTCACCCATGGCATTGTTAAGCTGGGTATTCGCATCCTCCAGTGTACTGACTAATCCGGAATAGGTCCTTGACTGCTTTTCCATATTGCCAGCAAAATCAGCTCCCATATAGTCAGCAATAGCCTTTGCAGCTTCCTCACCCGGTACAAGACCGTCGCTGACCATCTCCTGTACTTCCTTTTTCGTCTTACCAGATGCCTGCGATAGGTATGACCATACATCTATGCCACGCTCCAATAATGGATTAAGGTACTCCAGAGTGGTTTTACCGGTGCTCTGCATGCGGCCGAGGGCAGTTGCCACAAACTGCATATCCTCCGTACTCATACCAAGAGCAGACCCTGCGTTACCAACCTTTTCAAGTAAAGGAAGCAGCTCCTCCTGTTTATATCCGTACGCCAATAAGACCTTGCTTATATTGGTAAGATTGTCATAAGCAAAAGGAGTTACAGCCGCAAAATCAGTTAAGGACGATAAAAAATCATCTGCTTCACTTTCCCCTCCTAGAAGTGTAGCAAATGATATCCTGTTCGATTCCCTGACTGCTGCAATGTTTGTGCCACTCGCAAGTGATTTATTCTGCCCTTCCAATACACTGTTATAAAGGTTCTCGTAATATGTTTTAAAGGCTTTGTCCTTATTCTCGTATATTGCAGCCTGCCCTTGGAATAATCCTAATATCGCGCCGCCTAGTGCCCCAATGGCCGTTCCTATACCAGGAGCGATAGCGGACCCGATTGCAGCTCCCATAGCACCGGTAGATAAGACACTATTTGATATAATTCCTGCTTCTTGCCCCAAGGCGCTGCTTACTCCAACATTCGCGAGGCTGGTAATTGTATTACCGACGAGCGATGCAACACCCGAGGCTGCAAGAACTCCTACCATTCCCTTGGTAGCATTTTTCGCTGATGCTGCTCTGTTCTCTGTTTTGCTAACAGCATTCGTAAGACTTCTAATATCTCTTTCAGCTTGCTTTGCGTTATCAGATACCAGGGATAAGTTCCTGCGAGCATTTTCATAATTGGCATTTGCCATTTCGAGCTTAAGCTTATCCGCAGCTTTTCCTGTTAGGGCGAACTGTCTTTCTGCTTCTTTTAGAGCATTTTTAGCCTTGTCGGTATCGACCTTAAGCGAGATTTTAGTCCTATTAAGCTCATTTAGCTTGGACTGCAATCCGGTAAGGTCTTTATTAAAAGCTTGATTTGCATTCCGCATTGTTGTTATTGCCGATGAGAAATTATCTTTTGCTGATATTGCTATACTAATGTCCCTTGCCAAATTTTTCGCCTCCTCTCAGGACATAAAAAGCCCTGCCGTTTTGGCAGGACTTTTATTAGTAAATCAAATTATACCTTTAAATATTTTTCTGTAAAACATAATAATAATGTTAGCATAGATACGAAGCTGATGAAAAAACCTATTAGGTTATTTCTGAAGCTTTTTTTATTGTCCGCTTCGTTCAAGTTCCCATTTCTTAGCATTAATGCTTTGAATCCGAAATATGTGGCAAATATAAAACTAATAAACGCAATAATAATAAGAGCTAACAAGCTTCATTCCCCCTCTTCAGTTATTTCACGCTTTATACACTCCAATAGCCATGCCGTTCGGCTCATCAGTCTAGCTTTCAGTCTGATATCAAGCTTTTTTAAGAGATCCTTGTCAACCATAGCATAAAACTGTCCAATAGACTGTCTGCGTTTCCTAAAATATTCAGCCCGACTCTTATTCATATAATCTCTCCCCATTATGTATCTAGCTACATTATACTACATTTACGGGAATTGTCAATGTTTACCTTGCAATCTTACTTCCATATGTTTTTCAAAGATAGCCCTTACTATAACCTTTTCCCCTTCCGGTAAGTTATAGTAAGAGCCTGGGAATTTATGATGTTCAACAAACAGATAGTATAGCAGCTGATAATCAGCATCAGTATCTATTTTTTTTTAATCTCCTCGACAGTTACTTCTCGGTATCCGCTCAGTTTCTCGATTGCTCTTGACAGGTCCTCAACTTCTCCGGGCAAAAACATCTTCTTTACGAGCTCTGCCGGTGTTTCTGCGCCATATTTGGCCATAAGGTCCTTATCCTTTAAGTTAGGATCTACCATGCCGGCCAGAACGATATGCACATTAAGGTCATCCATCTGACTCTTGATCAATTCTGCAGCACGGTTATAAGGTAGCGCTTTGATCTTTAAAATGACAGGCTCCCCACAAAGAGTGGAGAGCCTTTTGTGCTTATACTCCTTTTCCGGCTGATTTGGAATATCTGCGCGGAGTAACAATGATAATGCATCCATACTTACGCCTCCACTCTATCAAGGAATTCGTATTCAGTGAATGTGAAGGGTGCCTCTATACTTCCCTTCTTTGCTACTTCCCAGTCCGCAAGCGTGATATCGTCAAATGATACATTGCGGACTGCCACGCGCTCAGCTCCGTAAGCATCCGGGTCATCCAGCTTCGAAATTACCACGAATCTCGGATCTTCTCCGGCCTTAATTTTCTCGCCGATAGCGATTGCCATCCGACTGTTAACCTTGTGGAGCTTAAGGGATCCGGTGCAGGTAATGGAATTTACCTTCTTATCTACCGCCATCTGACGGCAGATATTCACATCCTCCTTGTTTATGGATACCTTTGCCTGCATTCCATAGCACTCAGACACATATTCCCCATCCAGCCATACCTCGCCCCAGGTACCGTTCATAACTCTTTTTCCAGTCATTCTTCATTCCTCCTTAGATCGTAATATCCAGATCAATATCCTCGATAGCATCAAGGATAGTTATCTTTGCCTTGAGGAACACCTGATCCCCGGTTGCTGCCGACTTTATTTCCTGCTCAGACATTTTGGAGGTATCTATGCCACTCACCTGAAGGTAAGTCTCCTGGGCATCGATATCAATCTCCACGGTGCTTGTGCCGTGATTAAGGATACCGTCTCCTTCGAGACCTGAAAAGTATCCTTTGATTGCAGATATCAGGAGGCATTTACTGTCGTAGCTGTTGGTATATTTACCAATATAATTATCCTCCGCGGTTTGCTTAATGTCCTTGCGAATCATATCGATCGTTTCGACGATCTTAATCTTCTTAAAGGCCTCACCCTTTGAAGGCGTGGTAGACGTAAGGGAGTTGATACCGCGCCCTACCTTTACCTTTTCGCCATCATAGAAAATGATGAACTTTCCGGCATTGATTGCTTCGTCCATGGCGCTCTTAATGAGCCTGTCTACATCGGACACCTCCGGAAGCGGTGCATAAGTACACGAGATGGTCATTGGCGTGCCGGCTATGATCCCGGCAATCCTGGAACAATATTCAGCGGCTGTATATTCGTCGGTTCCTACTATAATTCCGCTCGTTGTGAAATTAATGATAGCCTCGTTATTTGCTACTGTATCCGGAAGCACAGCCTTCGGTGTAAATCCTGCTTCGCGTTCAGCCTTTATCCAGTCAACGATTGCTGTACATTCAGCAGCGGTGATATCAGGCGGCCCGGCAAGATAATCAAATGTCTGGGTTTTAAGGTATGTAAGTACCTCTGTCAGATCAGCTGCATCCGTTGGTAAGACAAATACGATGACTTTACGAGGGGGATTCACATATCCAATAAACGCTCTGGCTATGTAGTCCCGGTTTTCAGCTCCGAGTTCAGATGGTATCTGTACCGGGCTGGTTAATACGTGACCGCCGTTTGCATTAGCATCTCTCAATATCAATGCTACCACACCCTTCTGAGAGCGTGTGATTGCGCTGGCGGCCTGAGTTGAAAAAGCAATATTAATATTAGGCAGTTTCAATTTTATCCCTCCAATATTCTTGTGGTGACCGATGTAATCAGAGGAGTCTGGTCCTCTTCATCGGTCCGGTTATCATAAAAATTAAATTGCAGATCAATATAAGCCCTGTCAATGTCCATGCCACCAGTGCTGCTCTGAACCTTTATAGATCTGTCACCTACACTGATGTATCCTTCTGCAAACAAATCCAGGATACTATCCTGCAGAGCAGAAAGCTCATCCGGATCTGACCGGAAACGCTTATCAACCGGTGCAAAACAGGTAATCGAAAAATACACTGTCTTTTCTACTGTGGATCTGTTCGCATCAACCTGGCTTAATCTCACATATTCGAGCCAAAATGAAGGCCTTGCGAAGTCTTTCGGGCAAGTCTGAACATAAACTGGGTCGTCGGGATATGGCTTAATAATCAATTGGTTTATAGCTGTCATTATATCTTTTACTTTTACCATCGACTAACCCTCCAGTTCCTGCCTTATTTTATCAGCAAACTCTTCAGCAGCTGCAATAGCTCTTGACTCCGCATTACGCCTTGCAGATTCGTAGAAGTGAAATCCATCCACATACGGCTTCTTAATGTTAGGACGATACCTTTTTGCATTTCCGGATGGCTCCCGGATGGCATGCCCATTTTCCAGATAATTTGTTATAGCTCCCGGACTGTTATCCCCAATACCGCTATCTGTCGCACGTACTGCAGCGTACCCACCTCCGGATCCAACATGAGATTCCTGCCATCCCTTTACTTTCCCGGAACTGTCATTAAGGCCTGAACTAGATATGTGCGCATCCACCTCTGACTTAATGATATCTGCTATATGCTCATGCAGCTCTCTTCGCTTTCCCTGCATCTCATCTAACATTGATCCGAGGACATCATCCAATTGCTTTATCCCGAGAAGATCAACGCTTTGCATTATGCATCCCCCTTTACGCCTATCTCATATTCGTTCTTATAGATATCGAGCGTATGGGGTATTAATACGGTATAGGGTATATTATTGATAGTCACGAGCTCCCCGGTAGAAAGAATAATTGTTTTAGGCGTCACCAGTACATACCTGGCTTCAACGGATGTCATCGGTTCTCCCTGTACATGTCCGAGATATTTTTCAGTGAGACAACCCGGGAAAGTAAGCGCATTGGAATCCCCATATACCGGCCTATTTAGGTTATCTAGAGTGGGCTGTCCTGTCCTCTCTACAGTACACGTATATGGCTCAATCAGGGCTGCAGTAATTTCAAGAAACATAGGGTCAGTTTCAGTGATATTGGTCAAAAAGCAGTGTTTTCCCTTCCAACGGAATGCGTTATGAAGCGACAATGAACTATTTTTACGGACCTTGAACTTTATTGACTTCGTGCTCAGTCCCACTTTGGAGAATATATTATTCTCCTTAAGTGGTTCAGCCTTAGCCCAAAAAAGGGTAGCCTGTTCCCATGAGTAAGTATTAAGAACCTGCTTAAGTTCCATTAATGAAATTCTGTCCTTTAATTCCCCTGCATTCATGCTAACGCCTCCTTATTCTGCCAAGTTGATCCTAAGCACTTGTAGTGACATCATCCGAAAGTTTCAACTGCATGATAATGGCATCCAGACTAAATGATAATTTAGTCTGAGTCTTATCGCTCTGAATCATCCTGTTGTCATACCAGTGAGATACCAACAGCTTTATTGCTAAGGTATACAGCTCTTTTTCATATTTTTTTACTACTCCGGCATTGCTCAGGTATTCTTCGGCAGCCGTTTGAAGGCTTAGAATAAGGTCTTTGTCATCGTCATTATCAACCTTCAGATAACTTTTTAATTCGTCTATATCCAACTGTGGTTCCTCCTTCCGGAGTAATAAATTAAGCAGAGGGCCTTAAGCCCCCTGCTGCAATAAAAATTCTGTTATAATATCCGCCTTTAATGACTTAGTTATGGTATACCCAAGGTCAGCAGCCAAGGCCTTAATCTGATATATCGTCATAGTTTCAAGATCTGACTGCGTATACTCAGGCTTAGCAAGGGTATACCCTGTTATTCCCCCAAGGTTTTTGCAAACTCAGCCTTTACAATGGCTTCGGTATCAACTGCCTGGATGTCAAGCCTCTCACGGACCTTAATACCGGTCTGATCCTTAACCCAGAGGTCTCCAGCTTCTGTTGACAATTCAATGGTTAATGTCTCACGATCAAAGATCGTGATTGCTTCTGCCAGATCGCCGCAGATGAGAGGATACTTATATGCATCCACAGTGACACCGTCAGCATTCATTACCTTAGCATTGGGAAGTACCTTGTCAGCTACCTTAATTACGGGATATACACCGAACAACAGCTTCTGGGTTGCCTTCGTAGGATCCGGCTGTAGAATGTATTTACCATCGTCATACTTTAACTTGTCCAGCCAGTTAAAACCACTCTGGTTAGTGACTACCTTAGAGCCCACTGCAATGGCCGGATCCAGTGTAACGTTGAAGATGTCCTTCAGGTCATCGATACCGGTTACAGCCACTTCCTTGCCAGCGGTAATCTCATTGATTTTCGCAATGATTAAAGCATTTCTGGTTGCTTTAGCCTTCTTAGCGATCCACTTTCTCAGGTAAGAAATGATGTTCTCAGCTGTATCCTGAAGCAACTCACGGGTTACCTTAAGGATACCGCCCTTCTTCTTTACAGTGTAAGAGAGCTTCTCAAACTGAGGTGTCGAAACATCCGGGAACTGGGCTTCCTCGTCAACATTGTCGAACGGTGTCTGATCGGCCTTCTTCTCAATTACTCTTGATCCGGAGAGAGTTGTTACCGTTTCAACATTGACAAGGTTCTCAAGGGCATCTTCGGAACGTCTCAGTTCCTTAATCTTTGTGGAGATATCCTGAGGCACCGTTAATCCACCGTCTGCCGGTGTTCCTTCATTCATGGAATTGAGCACTTCCATATCTTCAGCTTTCGGCTGCTGCTTACTAAGCCCTGCCTTCAGCACATTGACAAATGCGTTGATTACGTTCTTAGCCTTATCCTTGATGCCTTTGGTTGCTTTCTGTTCGGCATCTTCCAGATCCTCTTCCTCTAGGTCATACAGCAGGTCGAACTTAGCCTGTAACTCCTTCAGCTCATCCTTGGCCTTTGCCGCTTCATCCAATTTATTCTCAGCTGCAAGGGCTTTTACTTCCTTCTTCTTTGCGTTGATGCTGTCTAACAGCTTTCTTAATTCTTCATTCATGGTATATGTACCATCCTTTCATATAATTTGATATAAAAAAGGACTTTAGATCAAGTCCAAGTCCTCAAGTAACTGATTTTTCCTTGTTTCTTGTTCCTGTTCCTTATCGGCCTTAAATTTCGCATATAGTTTTTCTGCCACCTGATCAGCATCTATGCTGATGGTAGCAACTTTGCTGGAGTTCTTCTTTTTGAGGTTGTCAGGAGTTTTGTCGTAAATCTCAAAAAATTCGCTTGTACATGCAGCTGCTTCGATACCTTCCTGGATGTCAAAATCAAAGTACTCTTCAGCTTCTTCACCAATTAACCAGGTCGTGTCATTAACAAGGCTCTCAATTGTCTCCCTGGTAACTCCATCCTTGACCTTTTCCATATAGGTGTTTACTATGGCTTTCTGGCAGTTATCAAGAATATCTGCATCTTTTCTCAGGTCATCTGCATTCATCATGGTCCAAAAGTAACTGTTTGATGGTTTATGCATCATGAATGTTGCGTTCTTAGGGAAGATAATCTTATCCCCTACCATGGCGATTACCGAAGCGATACTTGCTGCAATGCCATCTATATAAACTGTCTTATTTGCCTTAAAACTCTTCAACAGATTATAGATAGCAATACCGCCGAATACTGATCCGCCTCCGGAGTTAATATGGATATCCAGGTTTTCAACTTCACCAATTTCATCCAGAAAATCCTTAACATCCTTCGGGCATTTGTCATCCGGATAGTACTTCTTATAATCCTCTGATAACGCATAGCTCATGATGTCTCCGTAAAGGTAAAGCTCTGCGGACGTAGAAGTCTGGTTCTTGATTTCCATGAACCCAGTGTCTTTTATCTTCCCCTGCTTATCCTTAGCCTGAAACTGTAGTCTTTTACTCGGCACTGTTATTTCCTCCTTTCTTGTATTGATTCCCTGCTTCTTCAAGCGGGATTAAATTACCGTTCGCATATAGCCTGTCTCCACCCGGTTCTTTCGGTTTATCTGCATACTCTCTTGCCTCGTTTGGAGTGTATATTGCTCCTTGGACATAATTCCTTAGCATCTCTGATTGCGTTTTATTGTCTGCCCTGAGAATAACCTTCTCGTTGAACTTGTAATAGTATCCCTGCTGCCGTTCTTCCTCGGTCAGGAGTTTATAATTGATTTCCTCCTCATACTGCTTCAGGATATAAAGCATTGTGTCCACTAAAAAAGAGAGCTGCTGGCTCTCTGAATTAGCATACGATGACTTTTCATAGTCATTTATCTGGTTTGGCTTGATACCAAAGGCTGCTGAAATCTGCAAGGCTGTATATTTCTTCAAGTCAAAAAATTGCGCATCCGTAAGGTTCACGTTAAGTGGCTGGAGCTGCATCCCTACCGGTACCGGGACAATGCGGCCGGCATTCTTTGCTCCAGAGAAGAAACTTTCAAATTTATCCTGAAGCTTTTTCATCTTGCCCTCATCGAGGTCACCGGTGTATTGGAGAGCCATCGAAGCCGTCATGCCGTGCTTATACAAATTATTCATGACGTCCTGACTCTCGATATCTCCCTCTAGGGTGTACTTCAGGATGTTTTGCACTGGCTCTCCGGATATTCCGTCAAAGCTTAACCAGGTTTTAAGATGCAGCACATCCTCCTGCTTAAATACATGGGTTTCTCCGCTACGCTTATCGTCGTATTGGTAATAGATTTTACCCCTATTACCGAATATTCCGGCATCGTCAATCAGCAGCGACACACTTTCGCTTGGCATTGGCCAGAGATCATGTACTACGACTTCCCCACCGTACCGCTGACGTTTAAATTCCCTTCGGATCCAAACAAATCCGTTACCTCTATGATTCCGATTATTTTCTACAACCGTCCAGAAGGTCGTCGGGGTCATTTGGCTGTTCGGCCTCGTGCTGAGTAACTCATATACCCTTGTCCTTTCGGCTTCCACTCGGCCTCGATCTGTCTTTTGATAATACTTAATCGGCAATTTCCCAAGGGATTCCGCCAGCATCCTAAGGCATGTTAGGTATGTTACAGAACTAAGTATCTTTTTATTCGTGGTCCGTAAACCAAGCCACTCCAACATAGTCTCGCTGTTCAGATCTACCGCCGGACGTTCAAGGATATTGGCAAATCTTTGTATATTTCCCACCTTATCACCTTCTTTCTAGTATGTGTTTAAGAATTTATCCACTATATCATCAATACTCTTCGTGAATATATGATATAAGGCCAATTTGAACGCACAATGTACAGCAATAACAGGATCAATCCTTTTGGTGCTTGCATCCTTATCCACCTTGATAAGGCCCTGATACACCTTTATAACCGCATTACTCATTGCATAATTCAGTAACGGATTCGGCAAATAAATAATATTGCCAGAATACGTCTGTTCCCGGAAGCCGGAACAGCTTTCATTAAGTGATTTATGCGACTGGAAAACCTCCTCCACCGTATAACCTTCACGAGATAGATCCATCATAAGCTTTCCTGCATTCGCCGGATCAAAGCAAAGGGTTTCGATATGCCATTCATTTTCCTTACAGGTCTTTATTACATAATCCATTACAATATTCTGATCAACTATCTCTGTATTAGTAATGGTCAGGAAACCCAACCTCTCCCAGGCATCATAGTCAACCTTATCCTTCAACTTACGTTCCTGGAGCTTCTCGCGGTTCGGTATGAAGGAATGTGAGAAAACAATATATTTCACTATCTTCTTTCCTGTAGCATCAAGTTCATCTGTCTCCCATGGAATAACGAAGGCTACGGATGTTAAGTCTATCTTGGCTGACATATCGAAGCCGACATATACACTCATTCCCTTGGTACTGATCGGCAGCTCCCTGACCTCGCAGCGCTTCCATTTGCCCATATGCATATAGCCGTTTTCTTTAGCCTGTACCCATATATTAAGGCACTTGGTAAGGAATGAGGTCATTTTCTCAGGTATCTCTTTAGCTATTACATACTCGCCGCGGATCTTCTCCTGACCTTCCTTATAGGTCATTCGGATTGGATTAGCTTTAAACCATAACCTTTCATTTGCTATGCTATCTATTTCCCTATAATCCTCTTCATCCAGTTCATAGATATCGACGAAGTATTCTTCATTACATACATCCACGTTCGGATCCAGGATCTTGGAACAGTATTGATATTCCTGGATATAGCAAGGATAAGTAAGATCCAGCCCCGCTGTGGTGATGATCATCAGTAGAGACTCTTTAGTATTCGATCCTAGACCAAGATCATAAAATTCAGACGTCTTATGCTGATGGTATTCGTCAAGTATAAGTCCGGCCGGGTTAGTTCCATCACCCTTCTGTCCGTCCTCTTTACATAGAGCTTTGATAAAACTGTCCGTCTTAATATGGACTATCAGGTCCCGGGTAATTTTAAATTTCTCCCGGAGGGGTGAGCCCTTCAACATTAACTTAGCTTCGTTAAATACTATCTTTGACTGGTCCCTCTTTACACCAGCAGTGTAATATTCGTAAAGCTCACCGTTCTTTGTAGCTTGGACAGATATTTCATATAGGGCAATACCTGCCTCTTCCTGGCTCTTGGCATTTTTCCGCGCCTCTTCTTTGAAAGACTTCTTAAACCGCTTGTAGCCGGTATACTCATTCCTCCAGCCATAGAGCTGGCAAAGATCAAATCTCTGTGAAGGTGTTAGAATGATAGGCTGTCCGGCCAAAATACCCTTTGAATGCCTGAGCATTGCGAACCAGTCTACAATCTTTTGTGCTTCTTCCTCGCACCAGATATAAGGAAAAGGCTCAGTTAATGTATTTCTACATTCCGAGCGCTTAATATCATTCAAAAACCTTTGACAGGCCTGTTTATGTTTGATACAGCTTATGTAATCCTCATACTCGCTGACCTTGAGATCGTTCAGGCAGTTATTTGCATATTCTATCAACTGCTCAAGAATAGTCATCAGATACCACCAAACTTCTTATGAATTTCTTCCTGTGTCTTATTTATTTTTGTCGTGGCAGCCTTAAGTCTGGAGTCTATCGTAAGACCACACAAAGCCGCGAACTTTCTCATCTCATCAGCGTAATTTGCTTGAATATCAATCAATGGATTTCTAACTATGATTTCACCGGTTCGAGTATATCTTGTTAAGCAATATGAAGACCAGTCCGGTTGGATTAGTTCATACTCTTCCAGAATATGCTGAGCTATATCTTTCTCTTCAGTACTTGCAGCCTTCTCAACCTCTTCAGTAAGTTCAGCTTTTTTCTTGATATATTCCAGTTGCTTTATTGCTATTTCTTTAACCTGCCTATCGAGCTCTTCCGTTACATGAATGTAGTTAGAGAATGCATTACAATAGGCACCCAAATTGTTCAAATCCAGGTTGCCAATCAAATGAATTTCTTTCAATTCTTTTACGATTCTGCGAAATTCTTTTTTAGAAATCTCATCAATTAGCCATTTCGGAGGAGTCTTTAACTGATCTTTTCCGGTCCTAACATACTCCTCTTCGATACGCTTTCTTTCCTGCTGAAGCACAGTTAAATTGCCCTTTTGCATGCCCAGCGGTTTCCGCTGTTTTGCCATCATGACTCCCTCCTTTGCCAACTTTTTATTTCAATTTAGAATTTTGTGTCACAAAGATTAGCCATGCGGTGTCCTGCTGCCATATGAAACTTTTTTGACCGCCCCCTAACCCTAAACATTCATCATACTTCGGTATTCCTTCAGCATTTCATGCAGTAATTTCATTGTTCCTTCCTTATCCTTCTTATACATGGCTTCTATTATGCTGTGCGTATCATTTGATAGGCTGATTAGATTGTCTATATCGCAGCGCCTGACCCAGTTATCTTTTAGTGGTTCTATATGATGAACCATATCGGCTAATACTACTTGTCCGGATGTCATATAAAGATAAGCATCAATGCCTTTGTCCAGGAGTAATGCTACTTCCCTTGTCAGCTCCCACTCAATTGAGTGATAGAAGTTATCTGCCTTCTTATCCCTTGAGTACCTGTCATACTCTTTATGTCTAAGCTTCAGGCATTCACATCTGGATCCGCTGGGCAATCTATTTCCACATCGGCTACATCGTTTATATATTGGCATATGTAACACCTACCAATCGTGTTGTTTTGGGTATAAGAAAAGAGCCTCAGTGATGAGACTCTTATAAAGCAAATACTAATCAATATCATCAAGATAAGTATCCCTAACTGTACTGAGGCTAGATTGACCTCTTGCTTTGCTACCATCGTTTTTCTTAACTACTGCATCATATCCGGGAAATTGTTTTTTGAATTTTTCTTTCCACTCAGCTACTGTAGCAGAATTCTTAGTCATTCTTCCTGCTATATAATTACTAGGCAATGATGCGTCGCTTCTGACATTTTGACCATTATAAGTGATATCGACTTCAAATCCTTCAATAGTAAAAATTGTCTTTTCAATGAATGCAACTCTTGGCATATCTGTATCCCCCCGCGCTTTTATACAAATAATACCACCAATTTACATTATATGCAATAGAAAAGCACCCTAAAGGATGCTTAACTCTATTTTTTCATATCCAAATCTATAATTCTAAAAATTCGTTTTATTATCATTAGCAAATTAATAATTAGAGTAAATGTGAGAAAATAAATAATAAAGCTTTGGATACTATTAAATGCTTTTGTAAAAACATTAAATAAACAAAATACTAATAGTGCTACACTTACTAGTATTTCAAACATAACAGTATAATATGTCTCAATTAGAGCTTTATTTGAAATATTAGCTTCAGTACTATAATATTGCGGATTACCCTTTATCTTTGATTTCATATCTATTATGACAGTTAACATAGAAAACAACATTGCGGTTATAATAGAAATAATTATTGTGATAATATTTATTGTACTATCGTCAATTATTCTCATCTGAACAACAGCATATGCTAATAATAATGGAATTCCTGCATACGTAATTAGAGGTACTATTAACCAACTCCCCTTTTTACTCTTGAAACACTTAAAATGATTTATTATTATATCCTTGGTTGATATATAATCTATTCCAAAGATAAACTTACTTAAGAGAATGATAAATATAATAACAATCCAAACCAATATATTAGGTTTTACAATAAAAGCTATTACTTTATTTATATCCATATAATCATCCCATTTCTTCGTTTGGTATTAACCCTTTTCCTATAAGATACTCTCTAGCTGTATTTTTCATAACAATTTTTAAACTATTGAATGTTGGGTGTCCACCAACTTGATCAACCAAATCTGTGACATCTTCAGTAACTGCTACATTGTCGACATTTTTTAAACTTATTGTTTTGTTTGTTCTTCCCAGTTTAAAATCCAGTTTTAAATCATCATATTTGAAATCTTTTATTTCAACAACGTCTGTATATCTCCTTTGCCCTCTTTTCCATTCATCAAGCTTTCTATTATTTCTCTCCATAAAGCCTAAAGGCTTTCTAATTATTCTTTCTTCGTATGTTTGCTTTACTCCGTAGTTTATTCCAATCCTATTGGAATCATCTTCTGGAATCTCATATCTAATCATTCGGATCGCTTGTAAAACTCCTTGCTGAAAAAAGCGGTCAATATACGTCCGTGGTACGATTACACCTATATTAATCCTTAGGTCGTTGTCTATCTCCTTAATACAATCTTTTAACTGTTCCTGTAAAATAGTTTTCATTCCATAAATACCAATAGTCTGTAATACAATAACTGCATTATCGATATCACCATATGGTACAGCTAGGCAAAACCCAAACGGCATTATATCCGCTTGATCAGCAGTACGGTTATATGTATCACCAGTGTTTATATCCACCAATTCGGATTCTATACCATATTCACCAGTTTTTACTCTGCCATATAATAATTCATAACTATCTTGCCCATTTTTGTTTTTGACTATTTCAGTGTTGATTGAATCAAATGTAAAAAGTTTTTCGTTCTGATCGTCACGCAAGTAATTGTTAATTTTAGCATTAGCATAGTCTTTGATTATATCGATTATGCTTTTACCATAAACATTATGAAGTTCTTTTCGCTGATTCTCATTAGTTAAAACACTGATTCCATAAACAGTCAATCCGATTTTTTTCATTATTATTTTACCTCCGTGCTTGTTTTCCAACATTATACACCTTTTGGAATTATTTTTCAACACGAAAGGGAAATATATGACAAAATCCTCAACTTCTTCGATTCAATTATACCAAACACGCGTTCGCTTTATCTATAGTATAATGTAACTAAAATAAAATAGTTTTTCATCAAAAAAGCATCCTACCAAATATGCAGAATGCTTTTCATGTATGGGGGTGCTTTGAGCCCTCAGTGGGAGTAGGGAAGGAAGCGGTAGGTTTCAACCTGCCATACTGATTATTGCTGCAGCTTACCGTATCAACATCCTAGTAAGTACAGTTCCTATCAATCTTACGGGGAAATCGGCCACCGAGCTGTGACACCCGATAACCAGAGGAGGTCACCTCAATGGCAACTTTCCATAATATTAATATAACACACTTTTTTGTGCTTTTCGTGCAAGTTTTACTACTCATTAAATCCCCGTTTTAACAGTACTTCTTGATATAAATTTTCAATATCTCTTTTTAGGTATTCGATAATTGCTATATCTGACTTATTATATTTTCTTGTCCCTTGATAAATATTATCACTGTCATAGTTACTTATACTGATAAAATACTCTTCTTCTATAAAATGTACTCTTTTACAAATTAATTCTGGCGTAGCGTTCTTAAAGTATATCTTTATTTGATCATATTTATAATAAGATTGAAAAGCCCCAAAGTAACTAATTCCAGTAAATAAACTTCCAAAAAAGATTACATAGAATGATACAATAAATACAGCATTAGTATAATATACACTTATTGATACAAGAAATATAAGCGTTAAATTAGGTAAAACAAGATACAATATACATCGCAATTTATGATAAGTAACATGTGTAATTAAATCTTTAAATGCTTTTCTAGATTTATTCCTTAATATACTTAATAATAACGTACCGAAATTTACAGAATAGAAAAATATTATTTTATTATCTACATCATCAATTTCCCAATTATATATGAAAACTTTTATATAAATAACAGTTACACCTACTAAAAAATAAATAAAAAAGGAGAGAAGTATATTGTAAAAAATATTCTTAACCATTGTGCTATATTTATCTAATAGTTTTGAATGCTTCCAAATTGCAATACTTTTCTTAGCGTTTTTTTTGCTTAATATGCTTAGTATAAATTTACCCAAACCGGTTATTACACTGATAATTATTGCTTGCAATAATGGAATGGGATCAAGAGCTGAAAATAATTCTTCTCCATTCATATTGTTTCTCCTTAAATATACCTGTTATTATAATTTCCGACCGTTTGTAATATATATTTTTGTTTCTAAAACCATATAATTAGATACATCTCCTTCTATTATAAAGAAGTCACCTTTTTCTCCATCAAAATTATATATTCTGTATAAATAATATATATCAGCGTATTTACGGGAGTGTTCTAATTCATTATCAGTTAAATAGAAAGGTGCATTAATACCTCCGGTGGTCGTCTTTACCTCTATATGTAATTCTTTACCTCCAATATCTATCGCTTTAATATCATATCCTTCTCTATCATTCCTTGTTTTCGAGACATGTTCTACTGTAAATCCCTTGCTCTTCAACAGTTTTATTACCATATACTCTCCAGCAAGTCCAAGTTTTTGTTGCTTTTTATTCTTTAATTCATAATCTGTTTGCTTACTATTTGAAGTTATAATCGACTGATTACTTGTATTACTCGACTGACTATTAATCATCGGAAGATCGCTTTTTAGATTTAATTGTGTGGAATTTCCATTAGAGATTATTATCTTATCAATCTTATTGTATAGATTATCAAAATCTTCTTCCACATCGACAATATTGGTTTGGAATAAATAATTATTTGTTTTTTCAAAATCACCTTTAAAGTGTCCTTTTAATTCTCTGAATAGAGATATCATATTTTGCAAATCTCGAACCAATTCATTTTCTGAAGGTAAGTTATTAGCATCATAATACTTTCCGCATATATGTCCCAGCTCGTATCCTTTAGGTAAATTTGTTCGAAACCCCTTTGCTTTTAAATTGATAGGATCATAAGTAAAAGCACCTAATCCCGATTTTAACGTTGCTTGCCAATACTTTACTACCTGTTTTATTTTTATTGCTCCTACTTTTTGTCCATAATTTGATTTAAAATATGTCCATCCTTGATTTAATGATATATATACTCCTTTCATATCTCCAGTAAATAAATAAACTATATCATAGCCCTTAGAAGCTACAGTACTAATTTGTTTATCAAAAACTGCAATCCAAGGAACTGATGCCCACTCAGTAATACCAGCTGATCCTCTAACCTCATATTGGTAAATATCAATAATCCCCGTTCCATAAAATTGCTGTGAACATCCTGTTTTCAAATAATTATAAAGAGGATGTCCATTTAAAGCAGCCTTTTTAGCATTTAAATATTGACTTGTTATATCAAGCAAAACTTTTCTAATCATTGTGTTCCCCCCATTTTTTTGTTTTCCATAATTATACACTATATTTCCATAAAATTCTACATAAAACTAACCACCCCGAGTTTCAGGGTGGTTTCAATTAATTTATATATTTTGATATCCTTCTTGAAATAACACTTCTATCTAAGTGTAGTTTTCTTCCTATCTCATCTTGTGTTAATCCATCGATGTATCTTAAAGAAAATATTTGTCTTGATATACTTTCAGGAATACTGAATATGTAATCATGTAACATATGCTCCATCTCGATAAGCTCAGCAAGTTTATCCTTACGCTTTCGTTCTAGTTCATTAATGCGTAATAACCTTCTCCTTTCAGAGTCTTTATCCGGTCCAGTAACATTATAATGAGCCTCGATATAAGGATACACTGATATAGACCCCTTAACCTTCGTAGTATACATTATTGACTTCTGCTCCTGTAACTGTGCAATTCGGAAGTTAAGGTCCTCTATCTCAAGCTTTATCGCTCTGTATTGGCTTAATTCTGCTTCGGTCAAATTAATCACCCCGTATTCTTTCTGCCGGAAGTGTGCCAATTGGGATCTTCAATACTTCCTCAAACTCATACTCCGAGATCTCATCCGGATAGCGATCGCAGCGGTCATAATTATTCATTGTGGATTCCTCCTTATTGATTATTTAAAAACAATGTTTCGATCAGTATGGACAATTGGAGCCCTCTGCTCGTAACAGGGTGCTATTTTAAATTTCAGTTTTGTGCAATAAAAAACCTACCAACTTTATATTGATAGTTGATAGGCTCTTTCATAATGTATTCGTATTAATTTAGTACTCACTTCAAAGAAACTCCTTAATATTGCTATCTTATCCTAATACCAAATGAAATTGGAAACATCTTGATTTTATGGCTCTTGTATGTATACTTAAATAGCATTCTTGTGCAAGTTTTCAAGGCAGAATGTCATTAATTGGTCAACATCATGCCCTTTACCTAACCACCCATTATTATAAGTCATAACAGATGTAGATCGAAAAACTATGTAATTAAATGCATTAACTAATTCTTCTGCAAATTTAAGCAAATCAACAATTTCTTCATATGACAAATTAACATTGCTTGCTTTTCCTTCTATCTTAGGAGGAAAATAATCTTTATCGTTATGAGCAATGATTTTATCCCTTATATGCAATACCTTATCAGCTATAACTTTCTTTTCATCAAGCGATTTCTTATATTTTGTAACTTCATCATTTAGTACTGCATAATCATTACCAATAATATTCTTTGCATTTCCTTGAATGTAACTGAGCAGCTTGTAAAGACTATAGTCTGCGCGTCCTTCAGGCTCGTATAATTTACTAACGGTCATAAGAGCCTCGGTCTGTAGACCGCGTATTGCAAGTCCAAAAAACGCAGGAGCTATTTCATAAACAGATTCCCATTCACTATTTCTGTCGTTTTTATATTTCATATCAAAATAGCAATGGATACAAGAATTTGCTCTAAGAATTTCCTTTTCAAAAGCAAAAAGCAATTGTTTTAAATATTCTTTCAAGCGCACGCCTCCCTCATATAATCTTGCGATATCCCTAAATTAATATAAATATTCACAAGTTTTTACGATAAAACCTAAAGCGAGTTACATGCTAATTATACAATAATGAATTGAGTATTGCCACCTTTATATTCCAATACTATCAACTATCAATATTCAGTTTTCAATGTACAGTTATGATTTTTACAGTTTACCTTTCAAAACATTTTTCAATATCAACCGGTAAGGCCATTACGCTTACCTCCGGATTTTTGCAATACCATTTCCCACTATGGTAGGCACCCTTATTGCAGTGCTTGCAGTTCTCACAACAAACACTGTTTTTCTTTGCCTCGATAAGCGCAAGCAGTTCTTTGTTTTTCATCATAATTATTACCTCACTGAATATTTGTCCAAATGGAGCCGGAGGCTATAGTTTGATTAACTAATAGCCATAATTTCATCGTAAAGTTCCTTTGTCCGCTCTCCTCTTTCAAATCTATCTTTAATTGGATAAATACTTAGAGATAATGCGAGACCGCCCGTAGGACACTCCTGATAAGCCTCAATCATTACATATAGATGATTGCTTGCATCTTCCCAATCAAGCGTCTCTCCTGCTTCTGGGCATTCGTTCTTTAGCTTCTCTCCGCCCAATATCAACTGCAATACTTCATTGGCATAAGGTTCATCGGTGTTGCAGACATAATATTCATTAAATTTCTTTCCTGCAGCCTTTCTGCCGTTCTCAATCTTATCAAGTAATATTCTTAATATCTCGCGCTCCGATAATGAGAGATTATCAAAAATATCATCGTTCTTGATTACTGTATGACTGCCTTTTTTTAAATTACTCATATTTACCTACTTTCTGCCCACTTAGTGAGCTAAATCATTAATTTACCTTAACTTCCCGTTGTATAATCCAAACATTTGTTCTATAATAGCCTTACTATTCTGTGAGGTGATACTATGCCATTCCTTCAGCCGGATCATCGACCTTCTATTAAACACCCAGCTGGCCATCCTGTGGCCGTGATTGCTGCCTTCAACACCCTGGGAGATCTCATCCCCAGGTATTTCTGCGTGGAGGATGATAACTGCGAGATTTTTAAATATAAGGTTTCAGCGGTCAAGGCTATCAAGGAAAAGTATATGGTAAAGATTTTTTACTGTGCTTTTGATGCTTACAGCCTCCGGAATAACATTACGCTGTGCTTCGATGTGGTCAGCTGCCGGTGGGTGATTGGCTAATCTGTTGCGTAAGCTCCGTCATAAATTCCTGCCTAAGCAGAATCATCTTTCATGATCCGAGCTGGTACCCGGCACATATCTTTGAGTACTGCATACAGGAAGTAGTTATCGCAAAATCCTTCACTGTTGATGCATTCGCACTCTCTACAGGTTCTGGCACATCCCATGTTTGGATCATGAAGCAGTTTAATGGCTTCTGATGTCTTCTTCCTCTTCCTATCCGGTATAGGCTTACCGCTCCCGGATTCTCTCAAAGAGGTTCTTATCGTCGCATAAATATCCTCATTTTCTTCTTCATATCCTCCTTCTACCGGAACGGCATTTCCTCATCTTCTTCTACCTGCATAAATTCACCGGACCTTTCCGGCTCGTGCCGGCTGCTCTCCATAAATTCATGTTCCTCCACAACCACATCGGTCGTGTAAACCTTCTTCCCGTCCTTATTGGTGTAGCTCCCGGTCTGGATCCGGCCGGTGATCGCTATCTTCATCCCCTGCTTCAGATACTTCTCGGCGAATTCTCCATTCTTACCAAAGGCCACGCAACCAATAAAGTCTGATTCTCCCTTCACTTTCCGGTCAACAGCCAGTGTGTAACGGGCTATAGCAATCTGTTCAGTGGTATATCTAACCTCCGGATCCCGAGTGAGCCTCCCGATCAACATTGCTTTATTCATATACTCCTCCTATATCCATGTCTCTGTTATGCAGTAGACATCATTGGCTGCTCTGTCAAAGCGCACTAACCACGGATATGCTTTCATAATGTCTGAACGGATCTCATCTAGCGTCTTCCTGGTCAGGATGATATTTGTCGGCTTGTCCAGAGAGAAGATCCTTGCAACTACATCCTCGGGATAGTCTTTAGGGTTTATGTATACCGCTATGATCGGACATTCAATGGTTCTGATATCCACCTCGGTAAAGGAATTTACCTGTATCGTCTGCTGCCTTACCGCTTCCATTTGCTCATGATTAGTCAATATAGTTTCCCTCCCATTAATCTTCTGATTATATCCTCCGGCTTATATACCCCTGCTGCCGAAGGAACATATCTGAAATGCTTCTCAAAATACTTCACCGCTTTTGGACGCCCTAGGAGTTTTGCTATCTCCTCAACGGTGTATCCTTCACCCGTAAAGATTTTATACAGCCTGTCCTGCAGGTCTTTCTTATAAATGTTGTCCACAATTTTGTTATGATGTGGGCCTCCGGGACCTTCATGCTCCTCATAAGTTAGCTTGATCAAATTAAGAGGAAAGTCTAATCCCTTCTGGGATCGAAATACTATGTGATGTTCATGCAATCTGCGCTTCCTCCTTTTGCTTTTTAACCTTTAGCTTCTTTGCTTTAAAGCTGTTGATAAATCCCTGTACCTCTGGTGTCATTGATGCGTTATACAATCCTCTTACCTGGATTACTTCGTTGTTTCTGACTTTCATTGAATAAATGGATTCTTCCGGTTTATCTTTCATGCGGATGAATAACATTGTGGTTAAATGATTACTTACCCTCTGTACATAGCTACCAACACAATGATGAAGCTTATGCCCTTCTGCTGCCTGGTTGATTTCCTCCGCAGAGTCAAATTCGCCAAATACTTCAAACATTACCCTCATCCTCCTTATAATCGATATTCATCTTTCTGATCTGGTTACTCATGTATGCGGTATATGGATTAGTTTCCGCATAGGTGAATGTCACATCATGCTTGTCTGCCTGCTCCAGGAGCTGCTGCCATAGATCCATGTTCTTGGCCGGTTGACCTTTAGCATTTCTTCCGGTGTCTATCCACTGGATCCATAGGCTTTCATTCATAGCCCGGACCACATGCTCTGAATTAATTGTCAGATTGACCTTACACTGCTTTATCAGATACTCCAGAGCTGTAATGCAAGCTTTGATCGCCACCCTGTTTAAGGTGGTATTTTTGAGTCCATCTATGTATTCCCGGGTTATCGGATTTCCTGAAGAGCTATAGAATTCTAAAACGATACTGTAGGCGCCTTTACCCTTCTTCAGGTGTCCGGTGTGGGATACATTGATATAGATATTTACCTCCTGCATATTATCCCCCCTTCCCGTTATTCATTTTTTCGCATCCGGCAGTAGATATAAAATCCTCCGGTAAAGTCACTGAATAAGATGTTATAGTCCAGGAATTGATACCGTCCTTTATAAATACTTTCAAATACTTTCTTCAGTTCATCTGGCCTACGGGCCATATTCTCAGCTTTTCTATTAGATAGCTTCGTTACTGCCCTGTTTACCACCGGAGGTTTCAGGTTTCTGGATCCGTACCAGCGCTTTCCCCGAGGATCCTTAAGCATGTATCTGGCTATTCCCTCCAGGCCGAAATCATCCGGCTGAAGCCTTCGGGCCTCAACTCTTCCCTTCCCCCAGAGATCCTCCGCCACATTACGGTCCATATGATTAATTATCAGGTGATGGTGAACGCGAATCTTCTTGCTCTTGTGCTGCTCCTCTTCATCCACATATTCAATCACGTAGATGTATTTGAGATCCGGAAGAGAATGCTTCTTAAGGTAGGCTTTTATCCTCCGGATGTAATTCTGCATATCCCTCTTGGCTTGCTTCTCAGTTGGAAGGTATTTATCCTGATATGTAAGAGTAATCAACAGATCATCCTTCCCGAAATTGTGATTGACTAGCCTGACAAATTTTTTCCTAGCATTCTTGTCATTCAGATTAGATTGTGAATCCTTGCTGTCCTTCTCCTTTTCCCTCCTGGGGATTTCCTTCCTCCGTGCATATACCGGATAGATCTCTGCCTCCAACATGGATCCTGATTGAATGGTTTTTAAGACGTGCTTATACTTTTTCTTAGAGCTTCTTAGCTCATTAATCTTATCTTCGACTGTCTCTTCTCCAAGTACTTCACTGTTATAAATATCCAAATAATCATAGTCAGCATATTTACTCAATTAAATTTACCTCCTTGTTGAATCGATAATACCCATTACAAGGCCGATAAAGAGGG